>NZ_LMMK01000012.1:89762-118890 GCF_001422795.1 Methylobacterium sp. Leaf88
GAAGCGGGCGTTCTCCCGGTTCCGGAAGAACTCCCGCTCGCTCATGGGCTCCTGGTCCGCATGCGTCCTGCGGATATGGGCGGCATAGGCCTCGTAATCGCCCTGCCCCACCATCAGTCGGGCGCCGTCGCAGACGCATTTCGAGAAGGTCTTGAGACGGTCCCGCAATTCGGTCGACGACAGCGCCATGGGCTTTACTCCGCGGGAACGGCGGCCGGGCCGCCGCTCTCCAGGGCGGTCCAGCGATCGGCCCGATAGGCCTTCACGCAGGCCATGATGCCGAAGGTGGCGATGGCGAGCACGAGGCCGACGAACAGCACCGCGAGGGCGGCGTCGATCCGGTCGTTGAAGACGATCTTGTGCATGTCGGCCATGCTCTTGGCCGGCGCCAGCACCTTGTTCTCGGCGATGGCCGCCGAGAAGCGATCGGCGTGGGACAGGAAGCCGATCTTGGGGTCGGCCGAGAAGATCTTCTGCCAGCCGGCCGTGAGGGTGCAGACGCAGAGCCAGACGGTGGGGATGATCGTGACGAAGGCATAGCGCTCGCGCTTCATCTTGAAGATCACCACGGTGGCGAGCGTCAGGGCCACGGCGGCCAGCATCTGGTTGGAGATGCCGAACAGCGGCCACAGGGTGTAGATGCCGCCGAGGGGATCGGTGACGCCCTGGTAGAGGAAGTAGCCCCAGGCGCCGACGCAGAGGGCGGTGGCCAGGATGCTGGGCGCCCAGGCCGTCGTGTCCTTGAAGCGCGGCGAGACGAGGCCGAGCAGGTCCTGCAGCATGAAGCGCCCGGCGCGCGTGCCGGCATCCACCGCGGTCAGGATGAACAGCGCCTCGAATAGGATGGCGAAGTGGTACCAGAACGCCATCATCGCCTTGCCGCCGATGGCCGAGGAGATGATGTGCGCCATGCCGACCGCGAGGGTCGGCGCGCCGCCGGCGCGGGAGATGATCGAGTGCTCGCCGACGTCCTTGGCCGTCTGGGCGATCTGCTCCGGCGTGATGGCGAAGGCGGGATCGAGCTTCGTCACCGCGGCCGCCGCGCTCTCCGGCGTCGTGCCGACGAGGCCGGCGGGCGAGTTCATGGTGAAGTAGATGCCCGGCTCGATCACGCTGGCGGAGACCAGCGCCATCACGGCCACGAAGCTCTCCATGAGCATGCCGCCGTAGCCGATGAAGCGGGCATCGGACTCGCGGTCGATGAGCTTGGGCGTGGTGCCCGAGGAGATCAGCGCGTGGAAGCCCGAGACCGCGCCGCAGGCGATGGTGATGAACAGGAACGGGAACAGCGACCCGGCCCAGACCGGTCCGCTGCCGTCGACGAACTTGGTCACGGCCGGCATCTGCATGTGCGGGGCGACGTAGGCGATGCCCAGCGCCAGGCCGATGATCGTGCCGATCTTGAGGAAGGTCGAGAGGTAGTCGCGCGGGGCGAGCAGGAGCCAGACCGGCAGGATCGAGGCGATGAAGCCGTAGCCGATCAGCAGCCAGCAGAGCTGCGTGCCTGTGAAGGTGAAGACCGGGCCCCAGTAGGGATCGGCCGCCACGTTGCCGCCGTAGACGATGGCCAGCATCAGCAGCACGAAGCCGATGATCGAGACCTCGCCGACCTTTCCGGGCCGGATGTAGCGGGCGTAGAGGCCCATCAGCATCGCGATCGGGATCGTCGCCGCGACCGTGAAGGTGCCCCAGGGGCTCTCGGCCAGGGCCTTCACGACGATCATCGCCAGCACCGCCAGCAGGATGACCATGATCATGAAGGTGCCGAACAGGGCGATGACGCCCGGAATGGTGCCGAGTTCGGAGCGGATCAGCTCGCCCAGCGAGCGGCCGTCCCGGCGCATCGAGATGAAGAGGACCATGAAGTCCTGCACGGCGCCGGCCAGCACCACGCCGGCTAGGATCCAGAGCAGGCCCGGGAGGTAGCCCATCTGCGCGGCGAGCACGGGGCCGACCAGCGGCCCGGCGCCGGCGATGGCGGCGAAGTGGTGTCCGAACAGCACGTTGCGGTTGGTGGGGACGTAGTCGAGCCCGTCGTTGTGGACGTGGGCCGGCGTCCGGCGGCTGTCGTCGAGCCGCATGACCTTGGAGGAGATGAAGAGCGAGTAGTAGCGATAGGCGATGAGATAGACGCAGACCGCCGCCACGACGATCCAGAGGGCGTTGACCGTTTCCCCGCGCGTCGTCGCGACGATGGCGAGGGCGGCCGCCCCCAGCGCTCCCACGAGGGCCCAGGGCCCGTGCTTCGTTACCGCACTCATAGACGTCTCGCTCCTGCGACCTGTCCTTCGTGGCCGGTCGTCAAGGGCTCTTCTTGCGCAAATTCTTCCGCAGGGCCAGAGGCCCGCGATTTCAATCGGTAGGGATTGAATAACCCATCCCCCGTTTGTCACCGCGGGTTGCGAAAGGCCCGCGATCCTCAATCGAGTTCGATGACGCGGTTCGGCAGGGCGTCGAGGGGTCTGGCTTCCGGCGGAAGCGGCCCGGCCAGGATGGTGCCGACCTGCCCGACGGCTTCGGTCAGGCCCGCCTCGGCCTCGCCGCGGCGCAGGGCGGCCAGGAGCGCCTCGATCGCGCCGGACCATGCGCCGGGCGGGACGCGCGCGGCGACGCCGTGATCGGCCACGATCTCGGCATGGCCCTCGGCCCGGGCGACGTAGATCAGCACCCCGGTCCGCCCTGCCGTCCGGCTGAGGCCGCGGGTCGTGAATTCGCGCAGGGCCTGTTCGTGGGCGCGATCGCGGCGGATCGCCGGTGGGACCAGGGCCATCCGCACCCGGGGATGGAGACCCGCCAGGAGCGCCAGCAGGACCACGGCGACCTGCGCCAGCGCGATCGTGGCCGCGCTCCACGGGGTCAGGACGATCAGCGGCCAGGGCAGGACGAGGCCGACGGCCAGGGCGAGCAGCAGCGGCGCGGAACGGTAGAGTCCGGCACGGGCGGCCACCAGCACGACGATCTCGCCGGACGTCGCGGTCTCGGCCCGGCGGATCGCCTCCGCGATCCGCGCCCGCGCCGGCGCATCGAGAAAGGGCGGTCGCTTACCAGTCACCGGAGGCTCCTCCCCCACCCGACGAGCCGCCCCCGCCGGAAAAACCGCCCCCATCGAAGCCGCCCGAGACGCCGCCGCTCCAGCCCCCTGAGGATGGCCCCGGCAGAATGATGAAGCCGCCCCCACCGCCCCGCCGCCCGCGGTTCATCCGGTAGACGACGAACAGGACGACGAAGAACAGGATGATGAAGATTACCACCTGCCCGGGATCGGCCTCGTCGCTGCGTACCTGCGCCTTGCGTTGCCACTCCTCGGCGTCGCCCGCGAGGATCGACAGCACCGCGTCGACGCCCGCGTTGATGCCGCCGGCGTAGTCGCCGGTCTTGAAGCGCGGCGTGATCGCGGTGGTGATGATGACCTTCGAGAGGGCATCGGTGAGGGCCCCCTCGAGGCCGTAGCCGACTTCGATCCGGACCTTGCGCTCGTTGGGGGCGACGAGGAGCAGCGCCCCGTTGTCGGTCTTGGCCTGCCCGAGCTTCCAGGCGCGGAACAGGCGGTTGGCGTAGTCCTCCACCGTCCGGCCCTGCAGGCTGGAGACCGTTGCGACCACCACCTGATCGGAGGTCTTGTCCTCGTAGGCCTTCAGCTTGGTCTCGAGGGCCGTCCGGTCCTCGGGCTTCAGGAGGCCGGCGCCGTCGACCACCCGCCCGGTCAGGGCGGGGAAGGTCGGTTCGGCGCCACCGGCCTGCGCGTGCGCGAGGCCGGTGGCGCCGACGACGAGCCAGAGCCCGAGGATCAGCCGCGCGGCGATCGACCGGATGGCCTCTGTCCCGGCGCTGCCCGGGCGCGGACGGTCCATGGCGGGCTAGAACTTCACGTTCGGCGGGCGCTCGGCGTTCGGCGTCGCCGTGAAGGTCTCCATCGGCTTCGCGTCCGGGTAGAAGACGGCGGCGATCCACCGGCCCGGAATGGTGCGGACCTCCGTGTTGTAGTCCTGGACCGCGGCGATGTAGTCGCGGCGGGCGACGGCGATCCGGTTCTCGGTGCCTTCGAGCTGCGACTGCAGGGCGAGGAAGTTCTGGTTCGACTTGATGTCGGGGTAGCGCTCGACGGTGACGAGGAGGCGGCCGAGGGCGCCCGAGAGCTGGTTCTGCGCGTCCTGGAATTCCTTGAACTTCTGCGGATCGCTCACGGTCGAGGCGTCGACCTTGACGCTCGACGCCTTGGCCCGCGCCTCGGTCACGCCGATCAGCACGTCCTTCTCCTGCTGCGCGTAGCCCTTCACCGTCTCGACGAGGTTCGGGATCAAGTCGGCCCGGCGCTGGTACTGGTTCTGCACCTCGCTCCACGAGGATTTCGCCCGCTCCTCGAGGGTCGGGACCCGATTGATCGCTCCGCAACCGGTCAGGGTCGTGCCCAGGGCGAGAGCCGCGACAGCGATCCGAACCCTGCCGAGCCAGGCCCGGACGGGACCCGTCGTCGGGGTGACGACACCTGAACGCATGCTTGGACTCCTTGGCCATCGGCGCGCCGCGCGAAGATCGGTCCCTCACCGGCCCGTGAACACACATAGGCGCATCGGCGCTGCGATAAAGGCGCACAGGGAAAAACTTGGCCGGTTGACGGGAAAACGTCGCCGAACCCCACCGAAGACCATCGCCGTGCGAAGCCCGGGCGCGCGTTTCGGTTGACAAGCCGGGAGCGATCGGTCGCTTTACCCGCCATGGACGAAACGCCCCGCCCATCGCCCGAGAAGCCGCGGGTTTCGATCACCTACTGCACGCAGTGCCAGTGGCTGCTGCGGGCGGGATGGATGGCGCAGGAACTCCTCTCCACGTTTCGCGACGACCTCGGGGAGGTGGCGCTGATCCCCGGCACCGGCGGCGTCTTCGTGATCCTGTGCGGACCGCACCTGATCTGGGATCGGACGCGCGACGGCGGCTTCCCCGACGTCAAGGTCCTCAAGCAGCGCGTTCGGGATCACCTCGCGCCGGATCGCGACCTCGGACACATCGATCGCGCGGGCGTCGCGCGCTCATGAGCCATCCGCCTCCCGGAGAGACCCCGCCTCCCGGAGAGACCCCGACCGGGCGCCGCACTTGGCGCCGGGGGTGGGGGTCGCTCGCCTCCGCCTTCGCGCGTGTCCGACAGCGCGGTTTCTCGACCCAGGTCTACTTGGTCGCCCTGGTGATCGCGCTGATCGGACCGGGATTGCTGTTCACGGCGATCCTCCTCGCGCGCTATGCGGGAACCGAGCGGGCCCGCTTCGAACAGGATGCCCGCGAGAACGTGCGGAGCATCGCCCTCTCCGTCGACCGCGACACGGCGGGCCTCGTCTCGGTGCTGCAGACCCTCGCCACATCGCCGCGACTGAAGGACGGCGAGTTCGACAATTTCGACGCCCAGGCGCGCCTCGTGCGGGACGCGGTCGGCCTCGACATCCTGCTTCGGCGACCGGACGGACAGCAGGTCGTGAACACGGCGGTGCCGCGCCGGGCCCCGCTGCCGCGCAGCGGGCTGCCCTTCGATCGCGAGATCGCCACGGGCAGCCAGCGCGCCGTCGTCTCGGGCTACGTCAAGGGCATGAAGCCCACGGACGCGACCTATGCGGTCGCGGTGCCGGTGTTCGGCGAGGGCGGCGTCACCCATATCCTCAGCTTCACGGTCCCGATCGGCCGGCTGGACGGCCTGGTCGCCCGGGAAGCCGTCGAGGGCTGGACCACCGGCCTCTCCGACCGGGACGGGGTCATCCTGGCGCGGGTGCCCGATCCGGAGACCAATATCGGCTCGCAGCGCCTCGCGACCTTGCGTCAGTACCAGACCGCGACGCCGAATGTCTGGGAGGGCAAGGATCGGCGCCTCAAGGCCGTGACGGTCGTCGAGGCCCGCTCCCGCCTCACGGGCTGGACCGCGGCCGCGATCATCCCGCAGGCCCTGGTGGAAGCGCGCCTGCGCAACTGGATCTGGGCCTTCTGCGGCTTCGGCCTCCTGGTGCTGGCGACCTCGTCCATCCTGGCGGTTCACCTGTGGTCGCGGGTCTCGCAGCCCCTGCGCCGGCTCGCCGCGACGGGGCCGGCCCTCGCCCGCGGCGAGGTCATCCCGCGGATCACCTCGCCGATCCACGAGATCCGGCGCCTGGGGGACGTGCTCGCGGAGGCCTCCCAGCGCCTGCGCCTGCGCAGCGACGAGCGCGACCGGGCGCTGGCGGAGACCGAGCGCGGCCTGAGTGCCCTGCGCGAGAGCGAAGCCCGCTTCCGCCACATGGCCGATTCCGCTCCGGCCCTGATCTGGATGACCGACGAGAACGCCCGGATCAGCTTCGCCAACATGCATTTCGACCACATGTTCGGGCTGCATACGGCCGCCGTGCTGGCCGGCGAGGATTGGCGCCGGATCATCTTCGCGGAGGACTACGAGGCCTTCGCGACCCGCTTTCGGGACGCCTTCGCGGCGCGGGTGCCCTTCCAGGCCGACGTCCGGGTGGTGGACCAGGACGGCGTCGTGCGCTGGCTGCGCTGCGAGGGGGTGCCGCGGACGGACGATACCGGCAATTTCCTCGGCTACACGGGCTGCAACGTCGACATCACCGACGCCAAGCGCGCCGCCGAGCACCAGCAATTGCTGATCCACGAACTGAACCATCGCGTGAAGAACACCCTGGCCACCGTGCAGTCGATCGCGGGACAGTCCCTGCGCCGGCTCGAGGGGCCGGAGGCCACCGCGGCCCGAGCCGCGTTCGAGGCCCGCCTGCTGGCCCTGGCCCGGGTGCACAACGTCCTCACCCGGGAGAGCTGGGACGGCGCCGAACTCGGAAACGTCGTGGCCGACGCCATCGCGCCGCTGGATGCGGCGGAGGGGCAGCGCTCCCGGTTCTTCGTCTCCGGCCCCGCCCTGCGGCTGCCGCCGCGCCTGGCCTTGTCGATCGCCATGGCGCTCCATGAGCTCGGCACCAATGCGGTCAAGTACGGGGCGCTCTCGCAGGAGGGGGGCACGGTGACGATCGCCTGGTCGGTGGAGCGCCAGGCGGAGACCCGCCTGATCCTGCGCTGGAGCGAGGCGGGCGGCCCCCCCGTCGTCCCGCCGACCCGGACCGGCTTCGGCTCGCGCCTGATCGAGCGCAGCCTGGCCCGGGAACTCGATGGCGAGGTCCAGTTGCTGTTCGCGGCCAGCGGTGTCGTCTGCACCATCGAGGCCCCGGTCCCCCCGCCGACTCTGCTGGAGCGCAAGGCGGACCTCATCGGCCCGCGCGAGATGCCGCTCTCCCGCTCGGCCTGAGCCGGACTCGGTCCGGGCCGGCGGCCGAGCGGCGTCGATCCGACACGCCGCCCGTCTTTCTCCGCACCTGCCCGGGCGCCATCCTGAATTGCATGGGCCGTGCCGTGCCGGACCTCGCGGGCTGGTTCAGCGCCTGAACAGATTTGGTCCAGGCGGACGCCCCTCGGTCTCGCCGGAGGTTTCGGGCGGCGATCCCCCGGGCTGCGCGCGGGCCTCCCGGCATCGCCGGCCTGTGTCGAAGTGGACGTCGCGTTCGGCCGGGTGTCTCACCTGGGCTGGACCGGACGGATGAGCCCTCCGGCATCCGCGAGCGTTCTGAATTCGTCATAGATATTAACAATCAATATGGAATTTTAACTAAATAATAATGAAACGCTAAAGCTTACCGAACCAAAACAGGTGGTAGACAACAAGCACTGATTGTGGCGAGCCACCCGTTAATTGTTCGCGTTGCACAACAGCGCATCGCGGTGCGAGACGGAACGCTTCTCGATTTTGAGCGGGTGTTTCAGGCCATAAGGATACATTAATGGAAGATCGGTAGATCACATCGCTACGCCTTACAGGACCAACCGCGATGCTCGGCCTTCCCTTCGCTCGTTCCACCCCGAAGTCGCCCGTCACCGAGACGGCGCCGGATGCCGCTGGGATCCGCGACGAAGCCCGTCTGGTACAGGCTGTGGAATCCCTGATGGTGAGCCAAAATCTCGCATCGGTCGATCTGCCCGAGGGGCCGCTCCGCGCCGCGATCGAGCGGTTGCATGCGAATCGCGAAGCCGATCTCCTGCGCAGCCTGGCCACCACCGCCTCCGTCGCCCGCGAGGCCTCGGAAGCTGCGACGAACACGGGTTGGATGACCTACGACGTCGGTGAGGTGGCGAGCGCCACCCAGACGATCGCGGGCGCCGCCGAGGAGATGGCGGCCTCCGTGGCGGAGGTGGCGCAGACCTCCGAGACCGTGGTGACCGTCGCGCGGGATGCCCTCGCGGAGACCCAGGCCTGCATCCAGGACGCGCAGAAGGCGCGCACGGCGATGCACGAGATCGATGTCCGGACCTCGCAGATCTCCGATCGCGTCGTCGTCCTCGAGCGCGCCATCGCGCAGATCGAGGTGATGGCCACCACCATCGCGGCGATTTCGGCGCAGACCAATCTCCTGGCCCTCAACGCCACCATCGAGGCCGCCCGGGCGGGCGAGGCCGGCCGCGGGTTCTCCGTGGTGGCCGCCGAGGTGAAGTCGCTCTCCGCCCAGACCGCCAAGTCCACCGGGGAGATCCGCGGGCTGCTGAGCACCCTTACCGCCGAGATGGGCGCGATCTCGGAGGCGGTTCACGAGAGCCGCAGTGCCGTCACCACGGGCCGCACCATCGTCGATCACCTCGAGCACCGGATCGTCGAGACCAATGCCCGCATCGCGCAGGCGAGCGACCTGAACCAGGCGATCTCGCACATGCTGGGACAACAGCGGGCCGCGACCTCGGAAATCTCGACCAGCGTGCAGAACATCGCCGCGAAGGCCTCGAAGACCCACGAGGAGATCGAGAAGATCACGAGCCGACTCGTGCGCGCCGAGGCCACAGGCCAGACGGCGCTGAACGCGAATGCCCGAGACGTACCGGTCTACGCCCTGGTGCGCCTGCCGGCCGATCTCGGCGCGTGGAAGCGCAAGCTCGCCCGGGTTCTCGTCGGCATGGCCCAGCCGGATCCGATCCTGGCCACCCCGTCGGGCCAGCCCGGCCGGAGCCTGAAGACGGACCTGGCCGGGACGGCACCGGCCGCCCACCCGGCCTTCGCCCGGCTGGTGGCTGCGGAGAGCAAGGCCTTCGTGGAAGCCGGCAAGATGCTGGAAGCCCTCAAGGCCAGCAACTGGGATGTCGGAACCCCCGCCTACCAGGCCGCCGCGGAAGCGATGAAGGAGATGCTCGTCGCCGCCAAGGAAATCGCCGGCTGAGGGCCGGCCGCGCCGCGGGGCGGCGCGTCGAAAACGGGGAGCGGGTGCCCTTGTCGAGGCGCCCGCTTTCGGCTTCCTTGCGCGGGTCGCCACGGAGCCCTCGCTTGACCTCATCCCTTGCCGCCGCCGCCGAGGCCCCGCCGTTCAACGGCGCGCGCTTCTGCCTTGCCGAGAATGCCCGCCTGCGCGCCCACAAGACGGCGCTCATCATGGCGGGAGCCGGCGACGACGTTCGCATCCTGACCTTCGGCGAGGTCGATCGGGCGGTCCGGGCCATCGGGGCCGGGCTTCGGTCCCTCGGCCTCGCGCCCGGCGCGCGCGTGATGATCCGCATGGGCAACGAGGCGGACTACGTGCTGATCTACTTCGGAGCCCTGGCCGCCGGCTTCGTGGCCCTGCCCGCCTCGCCGCAACTGACCGAGCCCGAGGCCGCGTTCCTGATGGAGAATGCGGGCGCGTCCGTCGTGGTCGTGGGGGCGGGCCATGCCGTCGATCCGGCCGGGCTCGGGGGGCGAATCCTGCTCCGGCCCGACGACATCGCCGCGATGAAGGCCGGGCCGGCGCTGCCCGATTACGCGGACACCCGGGCCGAGGACCCCGCGACCCTGGTCTACACCTCCGGCACGACCAGCCGGCCCAAGGGCGTCCTGCACGCGCATCGCGCCATCCGCGGGCGCCGGCCGATGCACGCGCACTGGCTCGGCCTGTCGGAGCACGACGTCATGCTCCATGCCGGTACGATGAACTGGACCTACACGCTGGGCGTCGGGATCACCGATCCCTGGGCCTGCGGCGCCACGGCGGTGCTCTACGACGGCCCGCGCGATCCGGCGATCTGGCCGGCGCTCATCGCCCGCCATCGGGCAACGCTCTTCGCCGCCGTGCCGAGCCTCTACCGCCAGATCCTGAAATATGCCGATCTCGGGGCCGTCGATCTCGGCACCCTGCGCCACGGGGTGACGGCGGGAGAGGCCCTGTCGCCCGAGCTCCTCGCGGCCTGGACGCAGGCGACCGGCAAGCCCCTCTACGAGGCCCTCGGGATGAGCGAGTGCTCGACCTACGTCTCGAGCGGCCCGACGATCCCCGTGCGCCCCGGCTCCCCCGGCAAGCCGCAGCCCGGGCGCCGCGTGGCGATCCTGTCGCCCGAGGGCCCGGCCGAGCCGCTGCCGCCCGGAGAGGTCGGCCTCCTCGCCATCCACCGCTCCGAGCCGGGCCTGATGCTGGGCTACTGGAACCGGCCCGAGGAGGAGGCCGCGGTGATCCGCGGCGACTGGTTCGTCGGTGGCGACCGCGCGAGCCTCGATGCGGACGGCTACCTGACCTTCCACGGCCGCAACGACGACCTCATGAACGCCTTCGGCTACCGGGTCTCGCCGAACGAGATCGAGGGAGTCGTGATCGAGCATCCCGACGTTGCCGAGGTCGGCGTCGCGGAGATGGCGGTCCGGGCCGACCTCAGCGTCATCACCGCCTTCGTCGTGCCGAAACCCGATGCCGTGCTGGACGCCGACGACATCATGGCCTGGTGTCTCGATCGCCTCGCGACCTACAAGTGCCCCCGCGAAGTGCGCTTCCTGGATGCGCTGCCGCGCACGGCGAACGGCAAGATCCAGCGCAAGCGCCTCGCCGCCAGCGTCGGCGCCTGAGACGGCACGGCGGCCGCAAGAGCCGCCCTGCCCGGCCCGTCCGGCGGCCCCGGGGCATCGACCGGGCCTGTGGCCGCGACGGCACGCCCGCCCGGAAGGCATCGATTTCCCGGCGGCCGCGCCAATCGCAGCTTGACCCGCCGAATGCGAAATTCTAGATCGACCGCCTGCGGAGACGTGGCCGAGCGGCTGAAGGCACTCGTTTGCTAAATGAGCATACCCCGAAAGGGGTATCGAGGGTTCGAATCCCTCCGTCTCCGCCATTCCTTTCGGTGTTCTCCCAGTCGCTCCCGACGCTGATCCGTGTCAGGCCCGTGCACGCGACGGAGGCATCGCCGATCGTGTCGCCTCGTCCTGTCGGATCGACAAGCGCCGTCATCGCCTCGGGCCGGGTTCAGGGCGCTCGACCGTTCGACCCAAGATCGCCTGCTCCGATCCGGCCCCACGTTTGCGGAGCGACGGCTCACGCATCCGCCCGGCTCTCGCGGCGTCTCGGCCCTTCACCCCGGACGGGTGCCCGCGAGCGGATCCTTCGCCAGGAGGATCGGCTCGCCGTGCGGTGTGGCCGCGGCGGCCCGTGCGAAGGCGGCCCGGCGCGCGGCGAGGCGTTCGGGCGCCGCGATGCCGCGTGCCGCGAGCAGGCCTTCGAGGGTCGCGAGCCAGGCGGCATAGTCCGCCGCCTGCCCGGTGCGCCGCGTCTGCGCCCCGAGCGCCTCCGCCCATTCGCTCCAGTCGAACAGGCCGTGGTCGTGGAGCGCCACCACCAGGGCGAAGGCCTGGGCCTCCCAGGGCTCGGCAAAGACCGGATCGGCCCCGTCGTCCCGGGGAATCTGATCGGCGCTCATGCGGAGCGTACCGGTTCGACGGGGTCCAGGTAGCTCTCGAAGGCGTTCACCGAGACGGTGTGGCCGGGTTCGGCCTGGTCCCCCCAGAGGTCGCGGCCGGAGAACCGGACGGTGTAGAGCCATTGCGGCGCCTCGCCGGCGAGCTGCGCGTTCGTGTCGGGAAAGACGAAGCCGCCATGCACCGCCTCGATGGTCCCGATCTGGCCCCGCACGTAGCGCGGCAGGCGCGTGTGTCCCGCCGGATGGATGATCCGGGCGCGGACGCGGTCGCCCCGCGAGAAGCGCGCCGGGTCGGGGACGGGCCGGTCGCTCGGGAAGCCCCGCGCGAAGAGCGGCGCCACCTCTCCCCCCCGAAGGACGCGCTTGACCGGAGCGGCGGGAGCCGACGCGATGCCGGTAAACAGCTCCTCGGGCGTGACGAGGCCGTGGTGCTGCACCTGGCGTTCCAGCGCCTTGAGCCAGATCGCGTAATAGCTGGAAGCGAGGTACTCGCCCGGCGGCAGCGCCTCGCGGGCCGACCGGCTGGCATCGAGGTTCCAGGCGCCGGAGAGGCCCATGGCCATCGCGAGGCCGAAGACGCGCTTCTCCCAGGCCGCATGGAAGCGCGGCTCGTCGGCTTCGGGCGCGACAGGGCCGAAGCCGTGCATGCCGCCGAGGTCCTGCCCCCCGTTCATGCGGTCGTTGCCGGGGCGCGCGGAAGGCCGGTGCCGATCATCGCATCCCGGGTGACGAGGGCCGCGAGGGCTGCCTCGTCCAGTTCTTCCGTTCCGGCGGGACGCATCGGCAACACCATGTAGCGCAGCTCGGCGGTGGAATCCCAGACCCGGATGCGCTGTTCGACCGGCAGCGTCACGCCGAACTCGGCCAGCACCGCGCGCGGCTCGATCACGGCGCGCGAGCGGTAGGGGGGCGACTTGTACCAGATCGGTGGCAGGCCGAGCACCGGCCACGGGTAGCAGGAGCAGAGCGTGCAGACCACGAGGTTGTGTTCCTCGGGGGTGTTGGCGACGACGACCATGTGCTCACCACCCCGCCCGCCGACGCCGAGCTCGCGCATGGCCGGAGTGGCATCCGCGAGCAGGCGGGCGCGAAAGCCGGGATCGACCCAGGCCCGCGCCACCACCCGGGCCCCGTTATGCGGGCCGACCTTGGTCTCGTAGGTCTCGATCAGCGCATCGAGGGCGGCCGGGTCGACGTAGCCCTTGTCCACTAGGATGGATTCCAGGGCGCGCACCCGCAATTCCATCGGCGAGAGTTCGCTTGCCGGGTGCCTCCCATGGGAATGGTCGTCATGATCGTGAGGGTGCGCCATGCTCAATCTCCAGGCCGGACCTTACGGGCTGAATCGACGCCCGTCATGCGTGCAGCGGGTCCTGTCGCGCCCCGGGCAAGCCCTTCCCGAACCGTGAAGGATACGGATCGGACGTCATGCGGTGCAGGGCAAAACGGCACGGTTCAGCCGATCCTGATCGTCCGCTCGACCTGTCGGCGAGCGAGGGCTTTTCGCCAGCCATGACGGCGCCGCCTGCGGTCGGGGTGGGGCGGGACCTGTCCGCACGTGCTGCGACCGGTCCGAGAAATTGGTCTTCGGTCTGCGGACGCTTCGGGTCGCGCACGCTCATCCGTTGCAGGGCGTCCGTTCCCTGAAGCCGCGCTCCGAGGCTCGGGACCGCCTCCGCCGCCAGTCCGAGTGCGGGATCCGCCACGGCGCCGGCGCCGATGACGTCGGCCTTGTCGGTCGCGTCCTCGCGCAGGGCGATCTCGTCGGAAGGAAGGCTGGGGCTCACGCCGCGCAGAGGCCCGGAACGGCGACCGTGTGGAACAGCTGCGGGCTCGCGGTGGCGCTCGCCGGATCATCGGCGAGACGGGCTCGGAACTCGGGATCGGTGAAGGCCGTACGGAACGCCGCGACGCTGTCCCAGACGGCGTCGTCCAGGAAGACGCCGCTGCCCGCGATGCCGCGGTGCCGAGACAAATCCGGGCTGGCGCTTCATGATCTCCGCGTCGGCCGTCCAGGCGGCGAGCAGGGCATCGGCATCCGTGGGCGGGATTTCGAGGACGAGACTGGTCTAGGCGCGCCGGGCCTGGCGGGGCGTCGGTCCCGCTCGATCGGTCCCAGCCGAGCGGTCATGCGTCGTCGGTCGCAAGAATGGGCGTCGATCGGGGCGCCCGCAGCGCCTGATCGGGAATGCCGGTTCGATTTCTCGTCCGTTGGACGCGATGCCAGGGCCGGGATGCTGGACGGGGCCTCGCGTAGACCTCTGTGGCGTCCTGAGACCGATCCACTCGAGGCGCCGATCAGTCACCCCTCGTCTTGGCCAAATCCGTCAGCACCGACTCTGGACCCATCCAACGCCAGCCGTCGCGGGTTCTTCGCGGCACGCCTCCGGGTCGGGGCCGCATGCGTCCGATCCCGCCATGGGCCAGGCCCTAACTCACCAAGCCAATGGAAGTCTACGACTTATTGAGCCGATCGCATCGGATGTATACTACCGGTCGTCTCGGAGCCTGACGGCGCCATGCTTCCTCTCCCGGACCCGTGATCGACAAACTCGACCTTCTCCTCGCCCTGTCGCGGGAGCACCATTTCGGGCGCGCCGCGGACGCGTGCTGCGTGACGCAGCAGACGCTGTCGGCCGGTGTGAAGAGCCTGGAGAACCAACTCGGGACCCGGCTGGTGCAGCGCGGCTCCCGGTTTCAGGGATTCACGCCCGAGGGCGAACGGGTTCTGGCCTGGGCCCGGCGGATCGTCGCCGATGCGCGCGCGATGCGCGAGGATGTCGCGACCCTGCGCCGGGGACCGGCGGGACACCTGCGGATCGCCGCGATCCCGACCGTCCTTCCGATGATCTCCGCGCTGACCACCCCGTATCATCTCCGCTATCCGGACGTCCGCCTCAGCGTCCTGTCAGCGACGTCGGCGACCATCCTCGACCTGATCGAGAACCTCGTGGCGGATGCCGGTCTCACCTATCTCGACCATGAGCCGCTGAGCCGGGTCACGACGATCCCGCTCTTTAAGGAGCGCTACCAGCTTCTCACCGCGGCGGGCGGCCAGCACGACGGGCGCACCAGCATCACCTGGTCCGAAGTCAGCCGGACGCCGCTCTGCCTGCTGACGCCCGACATGCAGAACCGGCGCATCGTCGATCAGCAGCTTCGGGCCTCGGGGAGCGACCCTGCGCCGACCCTCGAGTCGAATTCGATGATCGTCCTGATGAGCCATGTGCGCACCCTGCACTGGTCGAGCATCATGCCGGCCGCGCTGGCCGACGCCCTCGGGCCGATGCCGGGTCTGCGGACGATCCCGATCGTCGAGCCGGAGATCGAGCACACGATCGGCCTCGTCGTGCCGCAACGCGAACCGGCGACGCCGATGGTCGCCGCGCTGGTGGGCATCGCGCGACATCTGGCGCGGACCCTGGATGGGCGGATCGGGAAGGCGGATGCGTCGCGGGCCTGCGCCGTCGACGTTCGTGAGAACAGTCTCCGATGACACGCGAGCGCACGGCGCCCGAATTCAGCGAGCCGGAAGACCCTGCTGCGGCGGAAACCGGCCTCTGCGTCCGGTGCGAGAAGTCGCGAAACTTCTCCCTCCTCTCGATCACTCGCAGGTGCTGAGTTCCCACCATGATCAAGTCCGGTCTGATCGCCCGCACGTGCGAGCAACACCCGCATCTCGGAGCCGCGGAGGTGGACGCCGTGGTGAACGCCATCCTGGCACGGATCGCCGAAGCCCTGGCTGCGGACGACCGGGTCGAATTGCGGGGGCTCGGCGTCTTCTCGGCCGTCGCCCGGGCGCCGCGCCCGGGGCGAAACCTGGCGTCCGGCGCGCCGGTCCTGGTGGGCGAGAAGCGCATCGTCTCGTTCCGGGCGAGCCGGACGATCGCGGCGCAGCTGCGTGGGTCCGCGGCACCGATTCCCCTGCGGACGAGAGGCCCGGTCGTGACCTTGTCGTTCCTGCCCTCCTGCAACGCCGAGCGATCCCGTGCGGCGTAGCGCCTGTCGTCCCGTCTGC
Organism: Methylobacterium sp. Leaf88; assembly: GCF_001422795.1. NCBI lineage: Bacteria > Pseudomonadati > Pseudomonadota > Alphaproteobacteria > Hyphomicrobiales > Methylobacteriaceae > Methylobacterium > Methylobacterium sp. Leaf88. Next base: position 105,490 of record NZ_LMMK01000012.1, read on the forward strand.
GCCGCATCGGCGCTCTGCGGCCCGCACCGGCCCGGACATCCCGTCCGTAGGCGCCGGCTGCCGGACCCACTACACTGACGCGGACACCCGCTCGTCTGGGGATCGTTCTCCTGTGAACACGGCACCGTTTCCACGTCCGCATGGCGGTCTGCGCCGTGCGCGTCACGCCACCCTTCGCCTCGTTCCCTTGCTGGCGGGGCTCGGTCTCGGCGGCCCCCTCGACGCACGGCCCTTCACCGATGCCGCCGGCCGGACCGTCGCGGTGCCCGAGCGCCCCGCCCGAATCCTGGCGGCCGGCCCGCCGGCCTCCGTCCTGCTCTACACCCTGGCGCCGGACCGGATGGTCGGCTGGATCCGCAGCCCGACCCCGGAGGAGAAGCTCTTTCTCGCTCCCGCGACGCGCGACCTGCCCGTCACGGGGCGCCTGACCGGGCGCGGCGGGACCGCGAACGTCGAGGCGGTCCTCGGCCTCGCACCCGATCTCATCCTCGACGTCGGCAGCACCGCGCCGACCTACGTGTCCCTCGCCGATCGGGTCCAGGCCCAGACCGGGATTCCCTACGTGCTCCTCGACGGGCATTTCGAGAAGACCGCGGAGAGCTATCGGCGCCTCGGCGCCCTCCTCGGTCTGGAATCGGCGGCGGCGGACCTCGCGGGTGCGTCCGAGGCCGCGGTGGCGGATGTGGCCCGGGTGATCGCGACGGTGCCGGAGGAGCGACGCCCGCGCGTCTACTACGCCCGCGGGCCGAAGGGGCTCGAGACCGGCCTCGGCGGGTCGATCAACGTCGAGCTCCTCGGCGTGGTCGGAGCCCGGAACGTCGCGGCGGCCGGCCCCGGCGGGATCGCCACCGTCTCGCCGGAACAGGTGCTGGCCTGGGACCCGGACGTGATCCTCACCCAGGATGCCGGCTTCCGGCGTGGGATCGCGCAAGACCCGCTCTGGTCCGGCCTCCGGGCCGTCCGCGCGGGCCGGGTCTACCAGGTGCCGGCCCTGCCCTTCGGCTGGTTCGATGCACCGCCCGGGGCCAATCGCCTGATCGGCATCCGCTGGCTGGCGCAGGTGCTCTACCCGGACCTGTTCTCGACCGGCCTGGAGGCGGCGACGCGGGACTTCTACCGGCGCTTCTACCACGTGGATCTCGATGACGGGCAGGTGGCGGCGCTGCTCTCGGGCGCCGCGCCCGGTCCAAAGCCGTGACGCCGGAGACGGAGGCCCTCGCCCTGCCGGAGAAGGCGGAACGCCGGCGATGGGCGCGGATCTGGTCCGTCCTGGCGCCCATGCTGGGGCTCCTCGCCCTGGTGGTGCTGGCGCTGGCCACCGGGCGCTTCGCCGTTCCCCTCGGCGACGTGGTCGAGATCCTCGGGGCCCGGCTCGTCGGCCTGCCCGCGCGGGCCGATCCGGCAATGCAGACCGCCATCCTCCAGGTCCGCCTGCCCCGTGTTCTCGCCGCCCTGGTGGTGGGGGCGAGTCTCGCGGCGGCCGGGGCGACCTACCAGGGCCTGTTCCGGAACCCCCTGGTCTCGCCGGACATTCTCGGGGTTTCGGCGGGGGCGAGCCTCGGGGCGGTGCTCGGCATCTTCCTGTCCCTGCCCGTGGCGGCGATCCAGGGGCTCGCCTTCGCCGGCGGCCTCGGCGCGGTCGCCGCCGTCTACGCGGTCGGCGCGGCGGTGCGCGGTCAGGATCCGGTGCTGACGCTGGTCCTGGCCGGTGTCGCCATCGGGGCCGTGCTGGGCTCGGCCATCGCGCTCCTGAAGGTCCTGGCGGATCCCTACAACCAGTTGCCCGCCATCACCTACTGGCTCCTCGGCAGCCTCGCTTCCGTGACCTCAGGGGATGTCGTCGCGATCCTGCCGGCGATCGGCCTCGGTCTGGTGCCCCTGGTGCTCCTGCGCTGGCGCATGAACCTGATGAGCCTCGGCGAGGAGGAAGCCCGCGCCCTCGGGATCGAGACCCGGGTCCTGCGCCCGGTCCTGATCGCCGCCGCCACCCTGGTCACCGCCGCCTCGGTGTCGGTGACGGGGGTGATCGGTTGGATCGGCCTCCTGGTGCCGCACGTGGCCCGGCTGCTGGTGGGCCCGGATTTCCGCCGCCTGCTGCCGGCTTCCCTGGTTCTCGGCGCGGGCTACCTGCTCGCCGTCGACCTCGTGGCCCGCACCATCGCCCCCATCGAGGTGCCGCTCGGCATCCTGACCGCGCTCATCGGCGCGCCGTTCTTCCTCTGGCTCCTTGCCAGCGGCCGGCGGGGCTGGGCCTGATGCTCAGCGTCGAGGATCTCGCCTTCGGCTACGGGCGCCGTCGCATCGGCGCCGGCCTCGCCCTCACCGTGGAGCCCGGGGAGGTGCTGTGCCTGCTGGGCCCAAATGGCGGCGGCAAGACCACGCTGTTCAAGACGCTCCTGGGCCTCCTTCCACCCCTCGACGGCCGCATCCGCCTCGACGGGGAGGAGATCGGCCGCTGGTCCCGGCGCCGGCTGGCGGCGAGCCTCGGCTACGTCCCCCAGGCGCAGGGCGGGTTCTTTCCGTTCCGGGTGCGCGACGTCGTCCTGATGGGGCGCGCGAGCCGGCTCGGCGCCTTCGCGAGCCCCGGCCCGGCCGACCACGCCGTGGCCCAACGAGTTCTCGAAACCCTGGAGATCGGGCACCTCGCGGAACGGATCTACACCGAGATCAGCGGCGGCGAGCGCCAGATGGTGCTGATCGCCCGCGCGCTCGCCGGCGAACCCCGGATCGTCGTGATGGACGAGCCCACCGCCAGCCTCGATTTCGGCAACCAGGCCCGGGTGCTCGGCCAGATCCGTCGCCTGTCGCGATCGGGTATCGCGGTCGTCCTCTCGACGCACGACCCGGACCACGCCTTCCTGTGCGCCGACCGGGTGGCCCTGCTGCACGAGGGCCGACTCCTCGCCCTCGGGACTCCGGCCGCGACGATCACGCCCGAGACCCTGGCGCGGATCTACGGCGTCGCCGTGGCGGTGGTCGCACTGCCGGGCCATGGGCATGCCGTCTGCGCGCCGATCCTGCCGGATTAGGGAAGCGGCGCCCCGGGAACGGCAGTCCCTTGCCCGATGCCCCGCACGGTCTCGGGCGGGCGGTAGCCGGATGTCCGGCACGCGCGCTCGGCCAGGGCCTCCGCGAGGGCGTCGAAGGTCGCGTCGATCCGGGATTGGGCGGTCGCGAGGTAGTAGCGCTCCCAGCCCACGGAGAGAAAATCGAGTCCGAACCGGTCGGCCGCCGCCCGCGCACCGAGCCCGGCATCGGCCGCGCCGTAGGCAATCACGGCGGCGACCGCCTGATGCGTGAATTCCTCGGTGGCGTAGCCCCGGATCCGGTCGGCCGGAATGTCGTGCTGGGCGAGAAGCCGATCGAACCACACCCGGGTGCCCGACCCCTTCTGGCGATTGACGTACCGGGCATTTCCGGCGGCGAGGTCGTCCACGCCGCGGATGCCGAGGGGATTGCCGGCCGCGAGCATCAATCCCTGCTCGCGCTCGAACAGGATCCTGACCCGGAAACCGGGATCGGCCGCGAGGTCCGCGAAGGCGGGACCGGCCGTCGGCCAGTCGACGGCACCGCAGTGGAATCCGGCCGCATCGGCACGGGCCTCGGTCAGGCGCGCCACGGCATCCTCGCTGCCGGCGATCGCCAGGGCGAGCTTCGGCCAGGTCGCGGCGACGTCCATGATGAGCAGGTCGTGGCTGGCGACCAGCGTGACGGGGCGCACGGCCCCGGTCAGGACCGGCGCGAGGTGGGCACCGATGGCGCGTGCTTCCCGGGCCATCGGCGCCGCGAGACTGGCCGCGGCCGTTCCCAGGGACTCGCGCAGCAGCACACCCGTGGGCGTCAGCGCGCTGCCGTGCCCGCGCGTCTTCTGCACGAGCTGGTGCCCGAGGCCGGCTTCGAGGGCACGAAGACGCTCCCAGGCCGCCCGGTAGGAGAGGCCGAGCGCGGTCGCGATGCCCTGGACGGAGCCCGTCTCCGCGATCGCGTCGAGCACCGTGACGGCCTCGGCGACCGAGATACGGTGCGACCCGACGGTGATCGTGCCGCCCAGGGCGAGGTCGATGGCGAGAGGTGAATCATCGGATGCGTGCATCATATTGCGTCGGTCGTAACATCTTTCTACGTATTTGCGACGGGTGCCCGCGCTTAGGGCTGCCGCGGATGACGGGGTTCGATGGCATGAGGCGCGACCACGAAACTCCGACAAGTGCTGCCCGCGTGGCAGTCTCAGCCGCTCGCGAGCCGGCCCTTTGGCGCCGCGACGCCGTGTCCTCCAGATCGTAGACCTGATCTTGGCCCTCGCGCTCCGAGCGACGCGTGCCGTCGGACGGTCGCGCCCGGAGCGCGACGCCGCAAGACCGCTGCGCCTGCAATTCTCACCCTTGGAGATTCCACGCCTCGCGGCAGCCTATCGGATCGACGCGAAGGAGCGGGCGGCCCTCGCCGCCGGCGCGCGCATCCGGCACGGCGCCTGCACGCGTGAGAACCTCGCCCCGATCCTGACCTGGAAGGTCAGCGACCGTGGCCGGAGTCGTCAACAGAGGAACAGCGACGAGGAGGTCGCCGACGCCCTGCGGACGGCGCTGCTCGCCACGACCCCGCGGGTGGCCGTGTCGGTCCTCACCGGTCTCTCCGGCGTGGCCGTGCCCGTCGCGTCGGCGATCCTGGCCGCGATCCGTCCGGACCATTACGCCGTCATCGACCCTCGGGGCCTCAAGGCCCTCGGCTGCGGACCGCTCGAGATCGGTGCGAAGGCGTCTCTGCCGCTCGACCTCTACCTCCGCTACCTCGCGTTCTGCCGTGACCTCTCCGGAAGCTTCGGCGTCACCCTTCAGGATCTGGACCGCGCACTCTGGGAATGGGCGATGGCCGCCGACCTGCGACCCGGGCTTCCACCCGGTCTCCTCCGCAGCCGTGAGGACATCCACGCGCCGCGCTGAGCCGGAGGCAGGACGACGTCCGGGTCGGACCCGCAGCCGGGATCGAGAACGGCGATCGCTCGATTTGGACCGGGCCTGTCTCCCCCGAAGCCTCCGCGAGACCGCGAACCGGAGGAATCCGGCTTCCGCGGGCGGTTCGGGTTCTGGGACGACCGCCATCCCGCGTGAGACCGGCGGGATCGGCGCCTGACGCCGCCTCGGCGGCGCGTTCACGGAGCGTTGAAGGGGACCAACCCGGAACGGAGACCGGATCGGTCCGTTCATCTGCAAACCGATCCCGACCGGAGTTCCTGACCTTGCAAGCCCCCGTTCGCTACAGTCCCGATGTCGAGACGGTGACGTCCGATGAGAACGAGACCATCGCGCAGCTCAACCAGACCTTCGACAAGATCCTGCAGACCGTGGCCGAGGATTCCGGACATGCGGTGCGTTCGGTGCATGCCAAGTCGCACGGCATCCTGGAGGGCGAGCTCCGCATCGATGACGCCCTGCCCGCAGAACTCGCCCAGGGCCTGTTCGCCCGCCCCGGGACGCACAAGGTCTTCATGCGCCTGTCCACCAACGCGGGCGATATCCTCCCCGACGCCGTTTCGCTGCCGCGGGGTCTCGCGCTGAAGGTGCTCGACGTCGAGGGCGAGCGCCTGGTGGGCGCCGACGGCGCCACCCAGAACTTCATCATGGTCAACGGCAAGGTCTTCCAGGCCCCGAGCGCCCAGAAGTTCCTCGGCAGCCTGAAGCTGTTGGCCGGCACCACCGACCGGGCCGAGGGCCTGAAGGTCGCGGCCTCGACGGTGCTGCGGGGCGTCAACAAGGCGCTTCAGGCCGTGGGCGTCGAGAGCACGACGCTGGCGTCCCTCGGCGGCGCACCCAACGTCGACCCGCTCGGCGAGACCTACTACAGCGTCACCCCGTTCCGGTACGGCGACTACATCGCCAAGTTCTCGGTCGCTCCGGTTGCCCCGGCGCTCACCGCGCTGACCGGGAACAAGATCGACGCGTCCGGTCGTCCCAATGCGATCCGCGAGACGGTGCAGTCCGAGATGCGCGGCATCGAGGGCGTCTGGGAGTTCCGCGTCCAGCTCTGCCGCGACCTCGCGCGCCAGCCCGTCGAGGATCCGACGGTGGAGTGGGACGAGGTGGAAGCTCCGTTCCAGCGCGTCGGGCTGATCACCGTCCGGCCGCAGGACAGCTGGGATCCGTCGCGCGTCCAGGCGGTCGACGAAGGGATGCGCTTCAGCATCTGGACGGGCCTCGCCGCCCATCAGCCCCTTGGCAACATCAATCGTGCCCGCAACGCCCCCTACAAGCACTCGGCCGAGTTTCGCCAGCGCTTCAATGGATGTCCCATTCATGAGCCCGGCGCCGGGCACTGAGGCTTGGCCGGTGCCTTCCCAAGCCGCCTCCTCCCGCTCCTCGCTGCAAGGACATCCATGAGCCCGCTCGCACGAACCCTCGCCGCCGCACTCCTGGTGATCCCCGTTGCGGGCACGGCCGTCGCGGCAGCGGGCGACCACGCGGAGCATGGCAGCGTCACCGTTCCGGACGCGGCCAGCGTGGTCTACGAGGCCGGTCCGGCGAACCTGCCCAAGGGCACGCAGATCAGCCGGGTGGCGGGTGATCCGGCCAAGCCCGGGCCCTTCGTGCTTCGCATCAAGTTTCCCGCCGAGACCGTGATCGCCCCGCACACGCATGCCCAGGCCGAAACGCTGACCATCCTGGCCGGCTCCATCTACCATCAGCACGGTGCGACGCTGGACAAGAGCGCTGGCAAATCGCTGCGCGCCGGCGGCTTCGTCTACCTGCCGCAGGACATGCCGCACGCCCTCTGGACCACGAGCGAGCCCGTGGAACTGCAGGTCAACGGGACTGGCCCCTTCGGTCTGAACTACATCGACCCGGCCGACGATCCGAGCCGCACCGCCCAGGGTCCCCGCTGAGGTTGGATTCAAACGTCCTGCCGTCGACCCTGTCCGCGCACGCCAACGAGATCCGCCCTACCGGAGTGACCCCGTGATCTATCCTGCCCTCACGGCTTTCTACGCGGCCGCGTTCGCCCTTCTCTATGTCGGCCTCTCGTCCTGGGTCGTTGCGGGCCGCCTGGCGGCGGACGTCCTGCATGGGGACGGTGGGAATCCGAACCTGGAGAAGCGCATCCGCGCGCAGGGCAATTTCGGGGAGTACGTGCCGCTGGCGCTGATCCTCGTCGCTCTGCTGGAAGCGGGCGGGGGGAGCCCGACCCTGGTCCGCAGCCTCCTGATCGCTTTGCTGGTGGCGCGGGTGCTGCACCCGTTCGGGATGTTCGCCCCGAAGAATTCGCCACGCCAATTCGCCTGCCGCGGGGGCGGGATCCTCGCGACCTTCGCGGTCATAGCCGTGGCGGCCGTCGCCCTCCTGTTCCGGGTCGGCTGAGGCGCGCGGCGGCGGATCAGATCTCGATACAGATCTTGCCGAAGTGCCGGTTGCTTTCCTGGTGCCGGAACGCCGCGACAAGATCCGCCAGGGGATAGCGGCGGTCGACGATCGGACGCAGCCCGCAGGCCTCGATGCCCCGGACCATCTCGATCTGCTGGCGTCGACTGCCGACGAGCACGCCCTGGAGGCGGATCTGCCGAAGCAGAGCCGGCACCAGGGGGAGTGGGCCGGCGACACCGGTCAGGATGCCGATCACCGAGATGTGCCCGCCCACCCGCACGGCGGCCATCGACTGCTCCAGGGTCGCCGGACCCCCGACGTCGAGGACGTGGTCGACTCCGCGCCCGTCGGTCAGGCGTCGGGCCGTTTCACCCCAGCTGGTGTCGGACCGGTAATTCAGGACGTGGTCCGCCCCCAGGGCGCGCAGGCGCTCGAGCTTCTCCGCGCTCGACGAGGTGGCGACCACGGTGGCGCCGGCGGCCTTGGCGAATTGCAGGGCGAAGAGCGAGACGCCTCCGGTGCCTTGAACCAGGACGACGTCGCCGCTCTTCAGGCCCGCATCCCCGTGCAGGGCCCGCCAGGCCGTGAGCGCGGCCGTCGTCAGGGTCGCCGCCTCGGCATGGTCCCATCCCCGCGGCGCGTGGGTGAACGCCATCGCGGAGGCCGTGACGCGCTCGCGGGCATACCCGTCGATACCGTCGCCCGGCACGGTCGCGAATCCCTCGACCTGGGGGCTGCCTTCCGTCCAGGTCGGAAAGAAGGTGCTGACCACGCGGTCGCCGACCACGAAGGCGTCGACCCCCGGACCCACGGCTTCGACCTCACCGGCCCCATCCGACATCGGCACGCGCGGTTCGCTCGGGCCCCACATGCCGCTCACCACGGCGTAGTCGTGATAGTTGAGAGAACTCGCCCGCAGGCGGACGGTGATCTCGCCGGGGCCGGGTTCCGGAACCGGTCGCTCGCCGAAGCCGACGGCGTCGAAGCCGCCACCGGGTTGAACGATCACCGCGCGGGAGGCCGATACACGCATTCTGAACCTGTTCGTCTCGCCGGCGCGACGCACCGGCCCTGCAGGGGGCGGGATCCACGCAAGGGTGGAGGTCCCGGGCCGGAATCCGATGGTGGCAGCGGGCTCGGCCCCTGTCGAGACCATGTCTTCGTGACGCGATGGTGATGGGCCGGCCGGGTCCGGATCGCGTAGCAATCCCGGCATTGTCGACCGTCGTCGTTCGCGCTTAAGAACGACTCCAAGCCCAGCCGGTCGACGCGTCCAGCGTCGACGCTCCCCTGAGGATCGTCATGCGTTCATCGAGCATCAAGTACACCCTCGCGGCCGGTGTCGCCTTTGCTGTCGTCACGGTAACGCCGGTCTTCGCCGAGGAGGCGACGACCGCCGAGCAGACCATCAACGTCATGAACAAGCTGTTCGGGTCGCATCCGGGCAAGCGCGCCAACCATGCCAAGGGCGTGGTGGCGGAAGGCAGCTTCACCCCTTCGGCCGAGGCCGCGCGGATCAGCAAGGCGTCGCTGTTCCAGGGGCCGCCCGTCCCGGTGACGATCCGGTTCTCGGATGCGACCGGCGTGCCGACGATCCCCGACGGCTCGAAGAACGCCAATCCGCACGGGATGTCGCTGAAGTTCAAGCTCGTGGACGGCTCGGAGATGGACGTCGTCCTGAACGCGCTCAAGTACTTCCCGGTCGCGACCGGCGAGGCGTTCCGCGACCTGCTCCAGGCCGTCGCCGACAGCGGCCCGGACGCGGCGCACCCGACCGCGCTCGAGCGGTTCACCGCCGCCCATCCGGCCGCAGCCACGGCCGGCGGCACGGCCAAGACCCCGTCGAGCCTGGCGCGACAGACCTATAACGGCGTGAACGCCTTCGTCTTCGTCGACAAGGACGGCAAGCGCCAACCGTTCCGCTTCCGCTTCGTGCCGGTTCAGGGCGAGGACATCCTCTCGCCCGAGGACGCGGCCAAGCGCGAACCGGATTACCTGATGGCGGAGATCGGTCCTCGCATCGCGAAGGAGCCGGCGCGCTTCACCGTTCAGGCGCAGCTCGCCGCGCCGGGCGACCCGACCAACGACGCCACCAAGCCCTGGCCCGAGGACCGGAGAATCGTCGACCTGGGCGTCCTCACCGTCTCCAAGGTCGTGCCCGACAGCGCCGAGGCCGAGAAGGCGCTGCTGTTCATGCCGAACGCGCTCACGGACGGCGTCGAGGTCTCGGACGATCCCCTGATCGACGCGCGGGTCCAGGCCTACGCCGTCTCGTTCGGACGCCGGAGCCAGTAGGCTCGTTCGCTGCCGGATCCCCGCTATCGGGTGGTTCCGGCGGCCGGCGCCCCCGGGGCGCCGGGGCGCGACGACGGGGGCTCCTTGTCCGAGGCTGCATCTGGGCCGGCCCGGTGGCTGCCCTCCTCGATCGCCCCGGAGCCGGTCAGCCCGCCGGCTCCGACGCTCGTCGTCCCGGAGCCCGCCGGGGCGTCCGATCCCGACCGGGGCCTTTCACCGGCCGTGCCCGAACCGTCCGCGGCCGCCGCGGAGCCCGCGAGGCCGATCAGGATCGCGCCTGCGATGAGGGGGGCGTGCCTGGGCATGACTTCGAAGCCTCCGTCGTCCGTCGGACCGTTCCGACCTGTCCGATCCGAGAAGCGCAGCGCCTCCCCGGGTGTTCCCGGGATTCCTCGGGAAGACATGACCGGCCCCGCGCCGGGGTCCCGTCCGGCAGGCTGCTCGACATCGTCGGACCTTCCGCGGATGCCGGAGACATCGGGTGCCGCGATTGTGAGGCGGGCCCGGCGTCACGGCCGGAAACCCGGACCGAGTGCCGAGGTTCGCTTGGACACGCACCCCGATAGGACTTCGGTATGGCCGAGACCCGCCCACCCCTGCGCTACAGCGACAGCATCGAAGTGAGGGCGCCTGACGAGGACGCGACGATCGCCAAGATCATCGCGGCGATGACTCACGCGAGCGAGAAGGTCCAGGCGCGCGAACACCGTGCGGTCCGGGCATCCCATGCCAAGGCGTCGGCCTTCCTGAAGGGCACGCTGCAGGTGCGCGACGATCTCCCACCGGAGTTGCGTCAGGGCGTCTTCGCGAAACCGGGCGGCTACGAAGTTGCCGTTCGTCTCGCCCAGGGGCCGGGCGAACACCTGCCGGACAAGGTGCACACCCACCGCGGCATGGCGATCAAGGTGTTCGGTGTAGAGGGCGAGACACTGCCGCACCATGACGCCGACACGCAGGATTTCGTCCTCGCCACGGGGCCGGTCTTCCCCAACGGCACGGCCGCGAGCTTTCTCGGTGCCATGAAGGGATTGGAGGCCGGCGCGGGTGGAAGTGTACCCGACGGGATGAAGGCGGCCGTGTCGGCGACGGCAGGCGCCCTCAACAGTATGGTGAAGGCCGTGACCGGCGGCGACAGTCCCCTCCTGGATTTCTTCGGCCACTCGGCCCGCCATCCGCTGACCGACTGCTACTACTCGCAGGCCGCCCTGCGCTACGGCGACTACATCGCCAAGATCGTCGCCGTACCGGTTTCGTCCGGGCAGGACGGCTTGAGCTGGGACCCGTTGGATACGCGCAATCCGGACGTCTTCCGGGACGCCACCGTGGCGTATTTCCATGAGCAGGAGGCCGCCTTCGAGATCCGGGTTCAGCTCTGTACGGACCTCGCGACGATGCCGGTGGAGGATGCCTCCGTGCCGTGGCCGGAGGCGGAGAGCCCGTATCGGCCGGTGGCCCGCCTCGTGCTCCCCAGGCAGGAGGCCATGGGTGCGGCGCGCAGGACCTTCATGAACGACGTGATGTCGTTTCGCCCCGGACACAGTCTGGCGGCGCACCGCCCGCTGGGCTCACTGATGCGGGCCCGCCTGCGGACCTATCCCGCTCTCTACGCTTTCCGGCAGCGACAGAACGGCAATCCGCAGCGCGAGCCAAGGCGCGCAGCCGAGATCCCGGACTGAGGTTTGCGTTCGGGCCGCCGGCCGGCGGCCCGCCTCGTGGTGCGGGCGCAGGCCTTCCCCGCCCGAAATCCGATCGTTCGACGCGCGACGACGGTCTTCGGCAGCGTGGAGGCCCGGACGCTGCCGCCCTGGGTGATGCCGGGGGGTGAGTTTTGCCATCTCGCCTCCCCAGAGCGGAACCGCCCCGCCCAGCCCCAGCCCGCCGTGATGCCGACCCCCCGCTCGCCATCCGGCTCCCCGGTGATCGGCGCGGAGACGAGGTCGGTCTCATCGGATTTCATCTCGGCGCTTCCGGACGCCGCCGTTGGCCGAACGGAACGCGCGGATCGGCTCTGTGGTCGGTTCTTCTCAGACGTCTTGCCGCCTCCGAACCGTGCCAGCGTACGGCGTGCGCCCACGCCGGTCGGGAAAGCGGTCGGACTGCACGGATCCCCGCCCGGGGGCGCGGCTTCGTCACAGGAACAGCCCCCCGCCTATGCAGGTTGACGCGTCAGACTCAACCCTCGGGGTTTTCCCATGAAGATGTCCGCTCCCCTGTTGAGCGCGGGTGCGCTCGCGATCGTGATGACGTCATCCGTGCAGGCGCAGGGGGTGCTGGCCCCGCACGACCGTCGCGGCGTCATTATCCAGAACCAGCCCAACACCACCGGCAACAGCCGCGATCTGGTCATCTCGTACGGGGCCACGGGCGCCGATACCGTGACCACGAACTCGGCCGCGGGGGGCAATGCGAGCCGGCCGGAGCAAGCCTTCCCCAACGGCAGCGCCAATGGGGGACCGGGCGGCCGCTGAGGTCCATGGCAGGCAGAGACCCCGTCCAGCCGCCGCTGCAGCGGGGTGTTCGGTCGCCGATCGGCGGGCGACCTACGCGATTCCGACACCCGACCGGCAGCGTCGGCCGTTGTCGGAGCCGGGGCGCCCTGGCATGATGCGGCATGCCGCAAACGTCCTACCCCCGCTGGTCGCCCGCCGAACTCGTCGATGAATTGCGCGAGGCGGCCGAGGAGATCGCCCCGGAACTGAACGGGATCAGGGCCGAGGAGACCCTGGAGGGTGAATCGGCCCAGATGATTGAAGAGATGGCGGAAGCCCTGAAGCGGATCGCGAGCGGAGCGCCGCGTCCTCAGGACATCGCACGCGCGGCCCTGGCCGCGCAGACGCCCCGCAAGCCGATCGGGCGACCGCAGCCGGCGCCCCGCAAGCCGGTGAAACCGCGACGCTGAAGCCCGGCTTCCGGGTCTCTACAACGCTTTAGCTTGCGTCCGCCCCACAGCAAAAAAACCATGTCTGCCTTAAGGTTACCGGATAGGTGGCCATCGTCGCCGGCGCGTCCGGACTGGTGGGGGGTGGTGTAACCTGTTAGGTGACGATCAGGTTGGAATGCGGATTGCGGCGGGTCGGCCGGCTCGATGCGCTTAGCTCCCGACGAGGCGAACGCGAGAATGTCCGAGTCTGCCGACGCTTTGATCCACCCGATCATCCTCTGCGGCGGTTCGGGCACGCGCCTGTGGCCGGCCTCGCGGGAGAGCATGCCCAAGCAGTTCACGCCGCTGGTAGACCCCAAGACCTCGACCTTCCAGGCCACCGCCCAGCGCCTGGGCGATACCGGCGTGTTCGCGCGCCCCACCGTGCTCACCAGCAGCGACGCCCGCTTCATCGTCGCCGAGCAACTGCAGCAGGCGGGCATCCAGGCCGACATCATCCTCGAGCCCGAACGGCGCGACTCCGCCGCGGCGGTGGCGGTCGCTACTCTGCACGCAGCCCGGCGCGACCCCGAGAGCGTCGTGCTGATCATGGCCGCCGACCACGTCATCGGCGATACCCCCGCCTTCGTGGCCGCCGCCCGGGCCTCCGCCGCCGGCGCCCGGGCCGGGGCGATCATGACCCTCGGGATCACCCCGACCGCCCCCGCCACCGGCTACGGCTACATCCGCGTCGGCGCAGCCCTTTCGGGCGGAGCGGGCAACCACGCGGTCGAGCGCTTCGTGGAGAAGCCCGATCACGCCGGCGCCCTGCGGCTGATCGAGGAGGGCGCCCTCTGGAACTCGGGCTACTTCCTGTTCCGCGCCGACGTGATG
>NZ_LMMK01000012.1:118958-119049 GCF_001422795.1 Methylobacterium sp. Leaf88
CTGGCCGAGCTCGAAGCCCACGCCCCGGAGATCCTGGCGGCCACCCGGGCGGCCCTCGATGCGGCCGTGACCGACCTCGACTTCGTGCGCC
>NZ_LMMK01000012.1:119139-313858 GCF_001422795.1 Methylobacterium sp. Leaf88
CCGACGCGGAGACCTTCGGCCGGGCCCCCAAGACCTCCATCGACTACGCCGTGATGGAGCGGACCCGGCATGCCGGCGTGCGCCCGGTCTCGTTCCCCTGGTCGGATGTCGGCACCTGGGACGCGGTCTGGGCGGTGCTGGCGCACGATGCCGACGGCAACGCCGTCCGGGACCGGGTCGAGACCATCGACACCCATGGCAGCCTGATCCACAGCGAGGGCGAGCACCTGACGACGGTGGTGGGACTGGACGACGTCGTTGTGGTCAAGACCCCCGACGCCGTGCTGGTGACCTCGAAGGCACGCTCGGGCGAAGTCAAGGATCTCGTCACACGCCTGCGCGCGCAGGGCCACCCGGAGGCGGACGCCCATCGGCGGATGTACCGGCCCTGGGGCTGGTACCAGCGCATCGACCTGGGCGAGCGCTTCCAGGTCAAGCGGATCATGGTGACGCCGGGCGGGCGGCTGTCCTTGCAGAAGCACTTCCACCGGGCCGAGCACTGGGTCGTGGTCAAGGGCACGGCGGAGGTGACACTGAACGAGTCGGTGGTGCTGGTGCACGAGAACGAGGTGATCTACCTGCCGATCGGCTCGATGCACCGCCTGACCAACCCGGGCAGGATCCCCCTGAAGCTCATCGAAGTGCAGGTCGGCTCCTACACCGGCGAGGACGACATCATCCGCGTCGAGGATATCTACGGACGATGAGATCGAAATAAGTCCTTATTGTGTAGACCGTCCCGCTTTGCTCCTGAGGTTAAAACATTGAGATAAGCTCGCATCATTCATGATATTGCTCAAAATTCCTATTATTCTAATCCGACAACCTCGAATGAGCTTATTCAAAGAATTCGGTGGTGGGCTGTAAAGATGCTAGGCGTGTCTGCCAGCATACGCCAATTCAGTCACCCTCATCGCGCTAGGAGGGCGGTCTGGTCTTCCTGCGCGAGTTTGAGGAGGTTCTGTCCGTAGGCGGTCTTGGCGAAGAGCTTGCCGCGGGCGATGAGCNTCGACGCGGAGGCCTTCGGCCGGGCGCCCAAGACCTCCATCGACTACGCCGTGATGGAGCGGACCCGGCATGCCGGCGTGCGCCCGGTCTCCTTTGCGTGGTCGGATGTCGGCACCTGGGACGCGGTCTGGGACGTGCTGGCGCACGATGCCGACGGCAACGCCGTCCGGGGCCGGGTCGAGACCATCGACACCCATGGCAGCCTGATCCACAGCGAGGGCGAGCACCTGACGACGGTGGTGGGGCTCGACGACGTCGTCGTGGTCACGACCCCCGACGCCGTGCTGGTGACCTCGAAGGCGCGATCGGGCGAGGTCAAGGATCTCGTCACCCGCCTGCGCGCGCAGGGCCACCCGGAGGCGGACGCGCATCGGCGCATGTACCGGCCCTGGGGCTGGTACCAGCGGATCGACCTCGGCGAGCGCTTCCAGGTCAAGCGGATCATGGTGACGCCGGGCGGACGGCTGTCCTTGCAGAAGCACTTCCACCGGGCCGAGCACTGGGTCGTCGTCAAGGGCACGGCGGAGGTGACACTGAACGACTCGGTGGTGCTTGTGCACGAGAACGAGGCGATCTACCTGCCGATCGGCTCGATGCACCGCCTGACCAACCCGGGCAAGATCCCCCTGGAACTGATCGAGGTGCAGGTCGGCTCCTACACCGGCGAGGACGACATCATCCGCGTCGAGGATATCTACGGACGGTGAGGCCGTCGGGCGCCCTCCCCGAAAGCCTTCCTGTAGGGCCGCAGGGGCACTGACGGCTCCGCGATACCGGTGCGGGACGATCGTCCGAGTTCCCACCGCCACCGAGAAATCGGCTTCCGAGGAGGACGTGCTGGGACGAAAATCACCGCGCGTCGGTCGGACGTCGTCAGGCTTCGTCCGGAATGACCTCGACCGCGCCGTCGACCCGCTCGATATCGAGCGAGAGATGGGCCCGGAACAGGACCTGCGCCTCTTCGCCCCGCACGATCGCCAAGTAGTCCTGTCGCTCGGTCTCGACGCTGAATTCCTGCGCGATCTTGGCCATGATGCGCACGAGCTTCGTGCGCACCGCATCCTCGTCGGACAATTCGAATCCGACCTTGTCCTTGACGAAATTGGCTCCGTCGTGGAGGTCGATGAAAAAGCGTGGCATTGACAATATTACCCGTGGGAATTTATCCCACTCCATGAAATTAACCTAAGCCGTTCGCGGATCAAGTGCAATCGGTGGTCCTTGCGTAGGGCTGATCCGGGACGGATTTGTCAGCTCCATCGTCTATGCGAGTGGGCATGACGATGTCTCGGTTCGCCTCTGTCCGATGCGCTGGTTCGCGCTACTGGGTAACGCGCGGGACAAGGCCGCGGCCGTTGCGGTATCACGCCTCACCTGCCCACCCGCTCCGGTTGCCCGTGCATGTTCTTTCCCTTGTCGAAGCTGCTGTACTTCCTTGTGACGCCGTCGAACGCCCTTGCCCTGCTTGTCCTGCTGGGGATCGGATTGGCGACAGGGGGATGGCTTCGGAGCGGGCTCTGGATCGGCGGCCTGGCGGCCATGTTTCTTTTGGTCGCCGGCCTGTCACCCCTGCCCGTCCTCATCGCCCTGCCGCTCGAGGAGCGATTTCCCGCATTCGTCGACGATGGTGCACCGGTCACCGGGATCATCGTTCTCGGCGGCGCGATCGAGACCCGGCTTTCGGCGGATCGGGGACAACTCCTCCTCAACGACGCGGCCGAGCGACAGGTCGCGATGGCGGATCTGGCCCGGCGCTATCCCCAGAGCCGTCTCGTCTTCACCGGCGGAAGCGGCAGCCTCGGCGGCAGCAAGGCCTCGGAATCCGAGATCGTCGGTCGCTACGCCGACACGATGGGGCTGCCGCGCACCCGGCTGATCCTCGAGGATCGCTCGCGCAACACGCGCGAGAACGCGCGCTTCACCGCCGACATGGTCAAGCCGCAGCCGGGGGAGCGCTGGGTTCTCGTCACGTCGGCCTGGCACATGCCCCGGGCGATCGGCTGCTTCCGCGAGGCCGGCTTCGCCGTCACCGCCTATCCCGTGGATTATCGCACCGGCGGTTGGCGAGACGTCCTGCACGTCAATGCCTTCGCGTCCGAGGGGTTGGCGCTCCTGGACATCGTGACCAAGGAGTGGTTCGGCCTCGTCGCCTATCGGCTCAGCGGCTACACCGATGCCCTGCTGCCGGCGCCTCAGGCCTCGTCCGGCGCGGGGGCCGCGGCCCCGAGCCGATAGACGCCGCGGAAATCGTCCGGGTCTTCAACCGGCTTTCCCTTGCGCAGGATCGCGACTTCGCCGGCCTTGGTCATCCGCACAGCGATCCGGCGGATGGGCTGCATCAGGGGGCTCCAGCCCTCCGGCTGCGGTCCCCCGAGTTCCCGGGCCACCTCGGACGGACAAATGGTCTTGCCGGCCTCGCGGGCCGCGAGAAGGCGCAGGATCGTCTCCGCGATCAGCGTTTCGGACGGCCCCTTGCGTTCGGGGCGACCCGTCGATTTCGGTTCCGGCTTCGCCGCGACCTTCGGGGGCGCCTTCGCGGCGGGGATCTTCGGGGAGGAGGTGCGCTGGCGCGTGGGCTTCTTGGGAATCGTCATGGCTGCCATCCCTGCCCTGTCCCGTCGTCTTCCGCCAGCAGGGCGGCGCGAATTCGCGAGGCGAATTGCCGTCGCCACATCACCAGCACCACCGCGGTGGTCGTCAGCATGAGGAGCCAGGGGCTCACGAACCAGCCGAGATAGGCCAGGGCGAAGAAGAAGGCGCGCTGGCCGCGCGCGAAGTGGCTTCCGGCGGCAATATTCATCGCGGCCGCCTTGCGCGCCGCGCGGAGCATCTGCTCCGGCGTCGCATCCGAACCTTTCGGCGGCACCGCGCCGAGGAGGATCGCGCCGTAATTGAACAGCCGGTAGGCCCAGGAGAACTTGAAGAAGGCGTAGACGAAGACGACCGCGAGGCCCGCCACCTTGATCTCCCAAGTCAAGCGCGTGGCGATGGCGCCGAAGGGGAGCGTACCGAACAGGGTGAGGACGTCGTCCCCCGAGCGTGACAGGGTCAGGACGCCGCCGAGGGCGATGAGCGAGGTCGAGGCGAAGAAGGCCGTCCCGTTCTGGAGGGAGGCGTTGATCGTGGTGTCGACCACGCGGTTGTCGCGCCCGATGAGCTGGCGCGTCCACTCCGCCCGCTGCGCATTCATGATCTGGCTGAGGCTGGTGCGGCGCCCGCGCATGCGCGCCACCGCGATGCCGTAGCCGGCCCAGGCGGCCACGAAGTAGCTGAGGGCCGCGAGGTCGAGATAGGAGAAGTCGGCGGTCAGCATCGCGTCCGGTCTCTCGACGACCGATCGCCGGGCGCCCCGCCCGGGCGCTAGCGCGGAAGCCGACGCCCTGTCCAGACGAAGGGGGGCCGGATGTGTCTCACCCGGGACGAAGCGTCAGCGGATCGCGAAACCGGTCTGCGGCGGTGCGACCGCAGGCTCCGTCACGGCGATGTCCGTGACGCGGGCACCGGGCGGACCCTGGCGGCAGGCGTCCAGCATCCGTGCCACGGCATCGGGGGCTCCGGAGAACAGGGCCTCGACGGACCCGTCCGGGCGGTTGCGGACGAACCCGGAGAGGCCTTGGCGATCCGCCTCGCCGCGCGTCCAGAACCGGTAGCCGACGCCCTGGACCCGGCCCTTGATGATCACCGCGACGGTTCGGATCTCGGGCATCGCAGTCTTGTCCTTCGTAGCATCGTTGGGCGGCGGCGGTCCGGAAGACGCGATGGCACGCCGCCGAGGGAGAGGGACCTGCGCGCGCAGAACTCCATGCGGACTTGCCTCGTCTTCGACAGCCCGAAGCCGGACCCGGGCGATCGAAGACCATCCGGGGAGCATGGCTCAACCGGCGCGCCCGCGCTGCCAGGCCTGTAATTCCGCGCGATAGGCAGCCGGCAACTGCGCGGCGACAGCCGCGGCGAGGACGGCTTCGAGGTAGCCCGGACGGGGCGCCCCCGTGGCGCTGGTGCCGCCGAGATAGATCAGCGCCCGCTTCGAACCGCCCGGCACCGAGACCGGCTGCATCGCCTTGATGTAGAGGCCCGAGGCGACGCCCTCGTAGCGGTCGAGGGCCGGGACGTCTCCGAGGGCGAGATCCCACAGTATACCATGCACGGTCGCGCGTGGGTCGCGCACCACGGAGGCGTAGCCCTCCCGCATGATGATGAAGCGGTGCCGGTTGAGGCGGCCCTGCCCGATCAAGGTCGAGCGCGGGCAGCGCGCGGCCATGGCGCCGGCATCCATGTTCGCGCCGTAGGCGAAGTAGAGGGGCATCGACCGGGTCCAGGGCGTCCGTCCCGGGCCGCGCCGCGTCCCGGGACGGGAGGCGACGCGGCCCGGGGCCGGCCGCGCGTCAAGCGAATTCGAGGATGACCGCGTCGACCGCGAGGCTGTCGCCTTCCTTGGCGGCGATCTTGGCGACGGTGGCGTCGCGCTCGGCCCGCAGCACGTTCTCCATCTTCATCGCCTCGACGATGGCCAGGGGTTCGCCGTTCTTCACCTCCTGGCCTTCCTTGACCAGGATCGCCTTGACGAGGCCGGGCATCGGGCAGAGCACCTGCTTGCCGGAGCCGGCATCCTCCTTGACCGGCATCAGGGCGGCGAGGGCCGCCTCGCGCTGGGTGTAGACCCGGGCCTCGGCCGCGGCGCCGGCGTGCTGGAGGGCGACGCCGTTGAGGAGGCCGCGGACCTGCATCGCCACGCGGGCCCCGCCGATCTCGCCCTGCCAGACGGGTTCGCCCGGGCGCCAGTCGGAGGAGACCGGCCAGGTGGTGCCGTCGGCGCCCGTGACGATCAGGGTGCCGCCGACGGCGTCGACGGTAACCGGGTAGGATTCGCCCGCCAGGACCACGACGCGGTCGCGCTCAAAATGCAGCAGGGCCGGATCGCGCATCTGGCCCGAGATGCCGCGCTTGCGCTGGTTCATCTTGTGGTCGATGGCCGCGGCCGCGGCCGCCATGCGCTGGGCGATCGCGCCCTTCGGCTCGGGGGCGACGAAGCCCTCGGGGAACTCCTCGGCGATGAAGCCGGTGGAGAGGTTGCCCGAGCGCCAGCGCGGATGAGCCATCAGGGCGGCGAGGAACGGGATGTTGTGGCGGATGCCCTCGATGGCGAAGGCGTCCAGCGCCTCGCCCTGGGATTCGATGGCCTCGGCCCGGGTCGGGGCCCAGGTGACCAGCTTGGCGATCATCGGGTCGTAGTGGATCGCGATCTCGCCGCCCTCCTCCACGCCGGTGTCGTTGCGGACGATGGCGCCGCCGAACTCGCCTTCGGCCGGCGGCCGGTAGGTGGTGAGGCGCCCGATCGAGGGCAGGAAGTTGCGGGTCGGGTCCTCGGCGTAGACCCGGCTCTCGACGGCCCAGCCGTTGAGCTTCACGTCTGCCTGGCCGAGCGGCAGAGCCTCGCCGGCCGCGACCCGGATCATCAGCTCGACGAGGTCGAGGCCGGTGATCATCTCGGTGACCGGATGCTCCACCTGCAGGCGGGTGTTCATCTCGAGGAAGTAGAACGACTTGTCCTGGCCGGCCACGAACTCGACGGTGCCGGCGGAATCGTAGTTCACGGCTTTCGCCAGCGCGACGGCCTGCTCGCCCATCTTGCGGCGGGTGGCCTCGTCGAGGAGCGGCGACGGCGCCTCCTCGATGACCTTCTGGTTGCGGCGCTGGATCGAGCACTCGCGCTCGCCGAGGTAGATCACGTTGCCGTGCTTGTCGCCGATCACCTGGATCTCGATGTGGCGCGGGTCGGTGATGAACTTCTCGACGAAGACGCGGTCGTCACCGAAGGACGAGGCGGCCTCGGACTTGGCGCGGGCGAAGCCCTCCGCCACCTCGCCGGAGGAATGGGCGATGCGCATGCCCTTGCCGCCGCCACCGGCGGAGGCCTTGATCATGACGGGATAGCCGATCTCGTCCGCGATGGTGACCGCGTGCTCGGGGCTCTCGATGACGCCGAGGAAGCCCGGCACGGTGGAGACCGTCGCGGCCGAGGCCGCCTTCTTGGATTCGATCTTGTCGCCCATCGCCGCGATGGCGGCGGGGTTGGGGCCGATGAAGACGATGCCGGCCGCTTCCAGCGCGCGCGGGAAGGATTCGCGCTCGGACAGGAAGCCGTAGCCCGGATGCACGGCCTGGGCGCCGGTCTGCTTGCAGGCGTCGATGATCTTGTCGATGAGCAGGTAGGACTGCGCCGCCGGGGCCGGACCGATGTGCACGGCCTCGTCGGCCATGGCGACGTGCACGGCGTCGCGGTCGGCATCCGAGTAGACCGCCACGGTCTTGATGCCCATGCGCCGGGCGGTCTTGATGATGCGACAGGCGATTTCGCCACGGTTCGCGATCAGGATCTTGTCGAACATCTTTCCGCGCACTCTGGTCCGTCAGGGAACATGCGGCGTCTTGCAAACGCCCAAGCTGGTTCCCGTTAAAGCAGTTATGCGGCTTCGGGAAGCTGATCGATCCAGGCCGGGGGCCTGTTTATGCACGGCCACGACCGACAATCTCACGGTGCGATGCACCATATGATTTTGAATGCGAAATATCAGGGGCTGGCGGCTCCTAAGCAGCCAGCAATTCGCGCATCCGGTCGCTCTCGGCGGTGGCGCGGTTTGCCGCCAACGCGAAGGCGATGAGGGCTTCGTCGCTGGCCTGGGCCTCACGCACGACCTCGCGAGCGAGGCGGGCGGCGAGACGGGTCGGGCCGCTGCCGGCGCGCAGGCTGCCCACCAGCCAGGCGGCCACGCCCGCATCGATGTAGCCGGTGGGGCGCTCGCCCCAGACGGCGAAATCCACCACCGACGCGACGAGGTAGTCGCCGAAGCTCGTATCCGCGAAGGTGACGATGCGCTCGAGGGCGATCAGCATGTCGGCCTCGTCGCGGCACACGAAGCCATCGGGGAGGATCTCGCGCGCCAGGATCTGGACATCCTCGGCGGTGATGCAATCGGCTGCAACGATACGGTTACAGAAAACCTGAAGCGAAAGGTTGATCATCTCTTGATGCCTCCCCGGCTTTATCTTGGCCGGTCTGTGTCCCTGTCGATGGTTCGACTATGCAGGACGGCATCGTTCAAGCGGTTAACGGGCAAATCTGAATCACTGTTCAGGTTAAAGCCTGCTCACGAATGAGCCTTTCGAAATCCTGACGCTCCGGAGCCGGCGCACCCTCCCCGCTCCGAGGGCCGCGGGCGGAGCCGGCGCCCCGTCAGCCCGCGATGCCGGGCCCGAGGATGCGCATGTCGAGGCGTCCCTCGGCGTCGCGGAAGACGTCGTAGGTTACCCGGTCACTGATCGTGTTGTCCGGGCCGAAGATCAGCACCTTCGGCTTGCGCGCGATCACGTCCTCGATGGAGCCGTAGGTCGCGGAGGCGATGATGACCTCGTCGCCGACCTGGCAGGTGCGGGCAGCGGCCCCGTTCAGGATGCAGCAGCGCGATCCCGCCGCGCCGTAGAGCACGTAGGTGCTGATCCGGGCGCCCGACATCTTGTTCCAGATCTCGACGAATTCGAGGGGATCGAGGCCGACCTCCCGGCAGAAGTCCGCGTCGAGGGTGATCGAGCCGTGATAGTTCAGGTCGGCACCGGTCACCCGGAGGCCGTGCAATTTGGCGCGGACGAAACTCTGCATCGGTCTGGCTCTCCCTCGTGCGGTCGCGTTGTTAATCGGCGCCGTCGCGGGAGGCCAGGTCTATCTGGCGCCGACCGGACCGCTCAGGAGAGCCGGGACGATCCGCTCAGGCCCCGGATCGAGCCCCGCAGATGATCGGGTTCGAGGTCCTCCACGGGGCGCCCCTCCGGGGCCCGGACTTCCGCGCGGAGCTGCCCGGCGCGAGGCCGTGGGTGCCCTTGAAGGCCCGCGCGGCATGGCTCGGCGTGACGAACCCGAGGGTCCAGACCAGATTCGAAATCCGCACGTCCCTGCCGCTGCGGAAGATGGCCGAGCGCAGGCGGGCCACGCGGCGGCGCAGGATCTCGTGCCCGACCCCGCCGACCGGGACGAAGGCCCGGTAGAGGGCGCTGCGGGACAGGCCGGAGCCGGAGGCGACCGCGCGCATGTCGAGGTCCCGCCGCCCCAGATGCGCGCCGCCTCGCGCTGGTGGACGGCGCCAGCGATCTGCCGGTCACGCAGGAGCAATCCGGCGGCGCGGCGCCCCCTCACGGCGGCCTGGAGGCGGTCGCCGATCCGCGAGACCGTCGAGCCGATCGCGTAGAGGTCGAGGTAGGCCGCGAAGCGGTCCCGCGCATCCGTGGCGAAGACGGTCTGGCTCACGGCGGGCCGTTCGGCGCCCGGCGCGTCGACCGGGGGGCGTCCGGCGCCCCAAAAGGCGGCGGGCGCTCCGATGATCCTGCCCGCCTCGCCATCCCCGCGCGCCCCGCGCCTGCCTTGCAGGCAGGGCTCGGCACACGCGAGGGTCACCGGGCACGCCAGGTGTTCGTGAGCGTTTCGGGGGGCGCGCCTTCGTGCCGGGACGTGCGGCGGGGTGCCTGGGCATCGGCCGTCCCGACGCCATGACCTCGCCCGGACCGGGCGTCTCGGGCGCGACGACGTCGCGCTCCCGTTGTGCCTGCCGGTTCTCGCGGCGCAGGCGAACGCGCTCATCGTCACGTCGGGATCGGCCGTCGGCGGATCGATCCGCCCGGTTCGTGACAGCGAACCCCCGCGCGAGGCGGTCGGCGTTCCGCCGGCCCACCGTGCCGCCGGGCGTCACCGCGGGATGCGCCTGGGGGCTGGTGCCGACGAACGACCCGCCGCGACCGACAAACCACCCGCGCTTGGTTAAGTGTCAGCGCACCACCACCTTCGCGCCGATCGGCACCCGGTCGTAGAGGTCGACCACGTCGTCGTTGCGCATGCGGATGCAGCCCGAAGAGACCGCCTGACCGATCTTCTCCGGCTCGTTGGTGCCGTGGATGCGGAACAGCGTGTCCTTCTTGCCCTCCGCGAGATAGAGGGCGCGGGCCCCGATCGGGCTCGTGGGGCCACCTTCCAGGCGCTTCGGCAGGTCGGGCCGGCGGGCCAGCATCTCCGGCGGCGGGTTCCAGTCCGGCCATTCGCCCTTGCGGTCGACCTCCGCCGTCCCGGCCCAGGCCATGCCGGCATGGCCCACGGCCACGGGATAGCGCACGGCCTTGCCGTCGGGCAGCACATAGTAGAGCCGCCGCTCCTTGGTGACCACGATGACGGTTCCGGGCGCTTCCCGCGTCGGGTAGTCCACGGTGGCGCGGGCGATCTTTGGATCGATGGGGGCGCTCGGCGCGAGCTTCATCCAGGCCTTGTCGCGCTCCGGCCCGCTCAGGGGGGCGGGCGCCGCGGCGAGCGGTCCGGTCGCCCCCGGATTGGTCTGGGTGTTGCAGGCGCCGAGCGGCAGCAGCGTACCGATCAGGAGGAGAAGGGCGGGCGCGCGCATGGATGAGGGCCTGTCTCGACCCGCCGGTCACCGGGCGCGGTCTGATCGATTCGTGTTCGGACAGGTCTTGCACAACCCGAGCCGAGCGCGCATCCCGGCAACGTGATCATGCGCAAGATGTGATACATTGGCATCATCTGTTGTCTTAAAGCGACAGATCGGCGGCCGCAAAGGGATGACCGTGACGACGCTGTACGTGAGCCACCCGTCCGCCCTCGATCATGCCATGCCGGAAGGGCATCCCGAACGCGCCGACCGGATCCGGGCGGTGGAGCGGGCCCTCGAGGACGAGCGCTTCGCTGGGCTGGTCCGCGGCCAGGCCCCGAGGGCCGAGACCTCGGTGCCCACCCTGGTCCATCCCGTGCCCTACGTGCAGGCGATCATCGAGGCGTCGCCGACGGAGGGCTACGTCCAGATCGACGGCGACACCCTGCTCTCCCCCGGCACCGTCGAGGCGGCCCTGCGCGGGGTCGGCGGCGCCGTGCACGCGGTCGATGCCGTGATGGCGGGCGAGTGCGCCAATGCCTTCGTGGCCATGCGGCCTCCGGGCCACCATGCCGAGCGCATGACCGCGATGGGGTTCTGCGTCTTCAACAACGCCGCCATCGCGGCGCGCCATGCCCGCGAAGCCCACGGGGCGAGCCGGGTGGCGATCGTCGATTGGGACGTCCACCACGGCAACGGCACGCAGGACATCTTCTGGGACGACCGCTCCGTGATGTACGCCTCCACCCACGAGATGCCGCTGTTTCCGGGTACGGGCGCCGCGTCGGAGCGGGGCAACCACGACACCATCGTCAACGTACCCCTGCGGGCGGGCGACGACGGCCCGGTCTTTCGCGAGGCCTTCGAGGCCGGCATCCTGCGCCGCCTCGACGCCTATGCCCCCGACCTCATCATCATCTCGGCGGGCTTCGACGCCCACCACCTCGATCCCCTCGGCCATGTCGAGCTTACCGAAGCCGATTTCGGCTGGGCGACCCGCCGCCTGATGGCGCTGGCCGATCGCCATGCCGGCGGGCGCGTCGTCTCGGTCCTGGAGGGCGGCTACAGCCTCAAGGGGCTCGGCCTCTCCGTCGCCGCCCACGTGGATGCGCTGATGGGGCGCTGAGTCTCCGGCGCCGGTCCGCCCGTTCGCCCTCAGGCGACCGGCTCCGGGACGAGGGCCGGATTGTCCGATGGATCCGCCATGGCGACGGCGATCTCGAACAGCAGAAGGTCGATCAACCGCCGCATCACCGGCGTCCCGGCCTCCGCGATGACGGCCCGCGCCGCGATGCAGTGGGCGGCGAGGACGTCGAAGGCCTCGCCCTTCGGTGGCTGGATCAGGGTGAGCATGGCAGGTCCTTTGCGGCCGCGCGTCAGGCGGCGAGGTAGGGGTAGGTCGGAGCGAGGACGGAGTCCGTCCGCCCCGTGAGGGCGCGCAGGCGTGCCAGCGTCCGCTCGTCGAATTCCGCGGTGGCCGCGATGATGTCCTCGCCGCTGATCGATTGCGGCAGGCCCAGCGGCCGGGCCCGGAAGTGGAGCTGCACCACGTGCAGCAGGTAGAGGGTCGGCATTTGCAGCACGAGCTGGCGCACGCCGTTGGCGAGGCCCCACTCGACGATGCCGGAGAGCAGGCTGAGCGAGACCGGATTCACCGCCTTGCCCCGTCCGCGATGGGACCGGGCGACGGCCTGGCGCGTCCATTCCCAGGTGTCGTGGCCGCAGGGCAGCGCCACCTCGCAGAGCTGCGGCAGCACGTCGGAGAGGAGGTGCGGCCGGGTCGTCGGCAGGAGCCGGCTGTAGCCGATGACCCGCCCAGCCTCGATGGCAAGGAAGTGCATCGCGTGGGCCGTGTCGAACTGGTCGATCTCGCGCCCATCGGGACGAGCGAGGTCGAGCCAACGCTTTTCCTCGACGAAGATCGCGTGCCTCAGGCGCCAGACCTGTTCCATTTCTTCGCGGAAGCAGTATTCATTCGCGGGTGTCACGATCTGAATCATGTCGAAACCTCCGTTC
The DNA here is from genome assembly GCF_001422795.1 of Methylobacterium sp. Leaf88. NCBI lineage: Bacteria > Pseudomonadati > Pseudomonadota > Alphaproteobacteria > Hyphomicrobiales > Methylobacteriaceae > Methylobacterium > Methylobacterium sp. Leaf88. The sequence continues at coordinate 131,586 of NZ_LMMK01000012.1, forward strand.
CGAGGCCGGTTCTGACATGATCGGGACCGTCACAAACCTACGGGAACCCGTAGGTCGACGCCGCGAGGCGTGCGGGATCGACGCCGGCGGACCCTGCGCGGGTGGTCGCGATGGCCCCCGCGAGGGGGCCGCGTCAGGTGATCAGTCCGCGCCGCAACGCCACCGCGACCGCTTGGGTCCGGTTGGTGGTGCCGAGCTTCGTCCGGGCCGAGCGCAGGTGGAAGTCGACCCCGTGGGTCGAGATGCCCATGACCTCGCCGATCTCCCAGTCGGTCTTGCCCTCCGCCGCCCATTGCAGGGCCTCGCGCTCCCGCGGCGCGAGCCGGGCGGCCCGCGCCGCCCCCGCCGGGCCGCGCAGGCGCAGGAGATGGCCGAAGGCGTAGGTGGCGATGAGGTGGAGCATCGGCCGGTCGCCGGGATTCAGCCCGAGGCGCTCGCCCGAGAGGCTGAAACCCGCCATGTCGCCGTCGAGGGTCATCAGCGGGACCGTGATCCCGTCGCGGAGGCGGAACTCGCCCGCCTCCGCCATTACCCGGCGGGCGCCGGCATCGTCGCCGAACCGCTCGCCCAACTCGCTCCAGGCGAAGGGCGCCGTGCTGTGGGCGAGGTGACGGACCGTGGGGTCGTGGAAGGCGTAGCCGCGCGCCAGGTAGCGCCGGCCCCATTCCTCCGGGAAGGTGTTGACTAGGATGTGTCCGTGCTGCTGCCGCGCCGGCGTGCCCTTGCGGGGAATGGTCCCCGCCATGGCATGGGACACGCCGTGCGCCGCGAATTCCGTCACCAGCAGGCGCCCCACATCGTCGGTGCTCGCGGTCCGGTCGAGGGCCCGGAGGAAGCCCAACGTCTGATCCAGCGCCTTGCGCGTCATTGCAAATCCGGCATCGTCACCCCCGGTTGAGTGAAAACCGGATAACTCTAGATTGTCAACGCGCCGATGGCCTACGTGTGGCGAGGGCAGCGGGCGTCACCCGAACAGGTCCACCGTCGTGAAGCCCCGCGCCTGCATCCGCTCGGCGAGGACGCGGCGATGGCAGCGCGCCGGCTCGCGCTCGAAGCAGAGCAGGCAGATCGGCGTGCGGTCGGCCAGGGCACAGAGTTCGTCGAGGGCGAGGCCGCCATCGGCGGTGTCAAGCACCTCCTCGCAATAGATGCGCCGCATCAGCGCGGCATCGTCGGCGCGGGCCGCCTGTCGGCCGGCCTTCGGCGTGCCGAGGCTGCGGGCATGGGCGTAGCCGATGCCGGACTCCTCCAGGCTGGTGCGCAGGGCGGTCTTGGAGAAGCCGCGCTTGCGGGAATTCGCCACGGCGCGGACATCCGCCAGGGTTCCCACCTCTGCGTCCTTCAGAGCCGCGATCAGGCGCTCGGGATCGAGACCTTCGTACCCGATGGTGAACAGAACCTTCACGGCACCCTCCTGTGTCCCAAACCCGCAGGCACGGCCTGCACTTAGGGGGTGGTGCCCGTGGGGGCCAGGGTGGATGCCGACCGCCTATGTGGCTTGCCCGACACGGCTTCCGGAAATCCGCCGCATTGCCGTCAAAGGTCTGTTAACCGCGCCCGGGTCATCCCTTAGCCATTGGTAGCGCGTAGAAGCTGGTGGGTCGGGCAACGATGCGGCTGTGGAACGGGACTGCCCCGGCACGTCAGAACCAGCGTGCGCCGCTGACCGCCTTGCGCGCCGGATTGCGGCGCGGCGCGGCGGTCGCCGTGCTGTCCGCCCTCGCGGCCTGCTCGGGGACCACGGATTTCTATCCGACCAAGGGCGATGCCAAGCCTCATCCCGGCGTCGCGCGGGCCAAGCAGCACCCGGTCCAGGGCATCGACATCTCGAAGTGGCAGGGTCCCGTCGACTGGATGTCGGTGCGTGCGGCCGGCACCCAGTTCGCCTTCATCAAGGCGACGGAGGGCGGCGACCACGTGGACGAGCGCTTCCGGACGAACTGGGACGGGGCCGCGCAGGCCGGCGTGCCGCGGGGCGCCTACCATTTCGTCTTCTGGTGCCGCTCGGCCCAGGACCAGATGGCCTGGTTCAAGAAGAACGTCCCCAACGACCCGACCGCCCTCCCCCCCGTCCTCGACGTGGAGTGGAACGGCCATTCGCAGCTCTGCCCGAAGAAGCTGCCCAAGGCCCAGGCCCTGTCGATGATCCGCTACATGCTCGACGAGATGGAGCGCTACACCGGCAAGCGGCCGATCATCTACACCGACATCACCTTCCACAAGGACGTGCTCGAGGACGAGCTGCCGGACTACCCGCACTGGGTCCGCTCCACGGCCGCCGAGCCGGAGCAGCGCTACGTCAAGCGCAAGTGGATGCTGTGGCAGTTCACCTCGACCGGGCGGGTTCCGGGCGTGCGCGGCGACGTCGACCGCAACGCCTTCTACGGCACCCCCGCCGAGTGGGCCTCGTTCCTCTCGACAGATTGCGATCCGCGCGAGCACCGCAACCTTGCCGATCGCGGACTCTGCACGGGCAAGTAGCGCCAAGGGTCGTTCCCGGCCTCGAACCTCTGACCGACTCCAAGCACGGCGTCCCGGCGCCGGGCCCGGTCGCCCCTCAGGCGCCGGCGCCCATCACGGTCGCCATCACGGTCCCGTAATGGCAGGCCGTCGCAGCGAGGACGAAGGCGTGCCAGATCGCGTTCTGGTACGGCAGGCTGCGCCAGACGTGGAAGACGACCCCGAGGGAGTAGAGGACGCCGCCCAGGGCGAGCATCCAGACGGCATCGCTGCCGAGTCGGCCGATCACCGCGTCGTAGGCGACGACCCCGCTCCACCCGAGGGTGAGGTAGAGCCCGATCGAAACCCGGTCGTAGCGCCCGGGCAGGAGCAGCTTCAGGGCGATGCCGATCGCCGCCACCAGCCAGACCGTGCCGAGAAGGCTCCACGCCGGCAATCCGTCGCCCACCAGGGCGACCAGGGGCGTGTAGGTGCCTGCGATCATCAGGTAGATCAGGGCGTGGTCGGCGCGCCGCAGCAGCCATTTCCGGCGGGACACCGGCCACATGTTGTAGGTGGCCGAGACGCCGAGCATCGAGACGAGGCCGGCCGCGTAGATCGTGACCCCGGCACGCTCGAGGAGCGAGAGCGGCGAGAGGGCGGCGATCACCACGATGGCGATGGCACCCGCGACGCCGAGGGCGACACCCACGACGTGGACGGCGCCATCCGCCAGGATTTCTTTCCGGGTATAGTTCCAGGTCACTCCCGTTGGGCGTCCGTCGTCCGCTAAAAGCATCGCCGACCTCCGGTATATCCGTTGAGGCTACGCTTGAACCTGTTGCCGCGTTCCCCGCGACAACTACCGAGTTGGAGCGATCAACAGGAATCTCTTCGGGCGAGGACTAGCCCGGAAGGATGTTGGGATAACGGTTCGCGATGGCGACGGCCCAGACGGCGCCGAGCAATCCCGTCAGGCCGAGGGCCAACCAGGCCTGCTTGCCGTGACGGCGCTTCGCCGGGGATGGGGTCTGACCGGCGGAGGCGGCTGTCCGGGGCTCGGAGGTCGTCCGGGTCTCGGAGGGGGTCGGCTCGGATGCGGGCGTGCGCCGGGTCTCGGTATCCTGCATGCAGGGATCGTCCTCTCGCGGTTCAGGGGCGTCGGACGAGGGGGGACCCGAGGGCTCCGGCCGCGTTCCGACGGGGGTCGAACGTGCGGGGGCCAGAGTGGTTCGTTGCAGTGCGGTCGCGATGTGGCGATCCGCACATGCCGGGCCTCGGCCGCATCCGTCACGCGATCGCGTCGATCCGGCAACCGTGTCGCTCAGGGAGCTCTGTCGATCACGCTGCCCTGCCGATCACGCCGTTCTGCCGGTGAGCGTTTCGTAGCCGAAGGGGGTCGACGGGCGTCCGAGGGGCGCCGGGACGTGGGATCGGGCCGCTCGCCGGGCATGGACCGTCGCCATCGTCAGCACCGCCATGGCGAAGACCTGATGGGCGAGCGCGGCCCAGAGCGGCACGGCCAGCAGCAGGGTGGTGATGCCGAGGACGGCCTGGGTGAGGACGAGGGCGGCGATGCCGGTTGCCCGGCGGCCCATGCCCGAGCCCGGGCGCGCCCGGCGGGCGTCGAACGCATGAACGAGGGCCACCGCCAGCAGCAGGTAGGCGGTCAGGCGATGGTTCAGCTGCACCAGGGCGAGGTTGTCGACGAAATTCTCGATCCAGGGCGTCCCGGCGAAGAGCTCCGCGACCGGCGGGATGAGGTGCCCGTCCATGGTCGGCCATGTGTTGTAGAGGAGACCAGCCTTCGAGCCCGCCACGAGGCCGCCGAGGAAGATCTGCACGACGACGAGGGTCATGATGGCCAGGGCCGTCCGGCGCAGGCGGGGCGGATCGACCTCGACGGCGGCGTCCGGCGCCCGCAATCCGGCGGCGAGCCAGACCAGACCGGCCAGGATCAGGCTGGCGGTGGTGAGGTGCAGGGCGAGCTTGAGGGGCGCCACGGCGGTCATCCCCGGCTGCAGGCCGGAGGCGACCATGATCCAGCCGATCGCGCCCTGGAGCCCGCCCAGGAGCCCGAGGCCGAGGAGGCCGAGGCCGAGGCGCCGGGTCAGGGCGCCGCGCCACCAGAACCAGAGCAGCGGCAGGAAGAAGACGAGGCCGACGATGCGGCCGAGGAGGCGATGGCCCCATTCCCAGGCATACAGGACCTTGAAGTCCGAAAGCCCCATGCCCTGGTTCAGGATGCGGTACTGGGGCGTGTCGCGGTACTTGTCGAACTCCGCCGCCCAGGCCTCGGCCGAGACGGGCGGAATTGCCCCGGTGACGGGGCGCCACTCGGTGATGGAGAGCCCGGAACCAGTCAGGCGGGTGGCGCCGCCGACGGCGACCATGCCGACGACGAGGGCGGCCAGAACGTAGAGCCAGATCCGCACGCCCCGTAGGCCGGGGATCGCGCCGGTCGCCTGTTCGCCTGCTCGCACCACGTCGCTCCTCGCATCCCGCCCGGGCGCCGGACGGCGCGCCTCGGATGGATGCGGGTTAAGCGAGGTAGGCGCTGTGGGCAACGCTCAGCGACGACGCACCGGGGGCCAGGCCCTCGGCATCCAGCTCGCGCTGGCGGCTGAGCGACAGCATCTCGAGCACGGCGATGACGATCCAGGGCCCCGCGATCCCGATGAAGAACGTCATGCCTGCGAATCCTCCGGCGCGCCACGCGCGACAGCGAGAATAGGCGACGCACGGGGTTCGGCAAGACGCGAGGGTGCCCTCAGAGAGCCGCCCGAGCCAACTTCCAGGCCAGAAAGGCCAGGACACCAGCACCGAGACACCGCCGCCACGGATTCACGCCCCGCACGACCTCGTCGACGGCCCACCATGCCAGGGCCGCCGCGCCGAGAATACGCAGGTAGGGACCGATTCGGCCGCCGGGCCCGTCGAGCCAGCCGACCAGCGCGCAGCCGATGAAGATCAGCAGCGGCGCGTTCGGCCATTGTCCGATGGTGATTGCACCGGTCTTCCGGTCGCGAAAGAACCAGTCGATCGCGTTCAGGTCGGCACCCCGCTCTCGGCCTTGCGGGCCGGGGCGCAGATCTGCGGCGACACCTTGTCGAGATGCTCGCAGGCATTGCGCAGGTACCAGGCCCGCAATTCCGGCTGGCCGGGGGCCACGTACATGCCGACGAGGACGAAGGCGACGGCGCCGACGAGGATGAGGGTGAGAAGACTACGCATCGGGGCAACTCCCAGGACCGGTCTGGCGCCCCTTCCGTCCACCCGATCGTCGGGCGATCCCAAGTCCGGGTAAGCCCGGGACAAAGAAACAGCCCGCGCGCCGATCACGGCATGCAGGCTGTGTAAGCTTGGGAGGATCGAGAGGCTGTTGAGACCTGCCTGACAACGGGGAGACCCCGCCCTGGTTCCCGCGCGTGAAGCGGGAAAACGTCAGGCCGCCTGGAACAGGGGCACGATCCGCATCCCCGGCACCAGGACGAGACCCTTGTCGGTGATGCGGATCTCCGGGATCACCGAGAGCGGGATGAGGTTGAAGCCCATATACGGAATGGTGCAGCCGGCCCGGTCCCAGGCCTCCTTCAGGATCCGGACTTCCTCAGCCACGGCGGTGACGCGCTTGTCCGACAGGAGCCCCGCCACCGGCAGCGGCACCAGGGCGACCACGGCCCCGTCCTCCACCACGCAGACGCCGCCTTGGATCGCGCCGAGGGCATCGAGGGCGACGCGCATGTCGCCCTCGTTCAGGCCGGCGACGATGACGTTGTGCGAATCGTGGCCGACGCTGCTCGCCACCGCGCCCCGCTTCAGCCCGAAGGCCCGCAGCAAGCCGTGGGCGACGTTGCCGGCCCGGCCGTGGCGCTCGATCACGGTGACGAAGCAGAGGTCGTTGGCCCCGAGGGTCGAGGGCCAGTCCGGTCCGGGCACGAGGTCGACGATCTCGTGGGTGAGCTCGATGCCCGGCAGCGTGGTGCGGATCGCGTTGACCCGGCATGGGCCTGTCGGCAGGTCCGGGGTCAGGGCCGGCAGCGGGTCGGGCAGGTGCATGGTGGCGTAGGCCGGCGCGGGGTAGCGGTAGGGCCGCGACAGCGCGGCGTCGAGCAACGGCGTGATCCGGCGTTCCTCGACCACGAGCTCCCCGCCGTACCAGGTGGACTGGGGCACGAGGTCGTCGTCGAGGAGCACGAGGTCGGCCCGGCGCCCGCCGCCGAAGCCGCCGATCTCCCCATCGAGGCCGTAGCGGGCGGCGGGGTGCAGCGAGCCCATCGACCAGGCCTGGACCTTCGGGACGCCCATGCGCACCGCCTCGCGCACGACCCAGTCGAGGCCGAAGGCGAGGAGATCCTGCGCGTCGCGGTCGTCGGTGCAGACGCAGATCCGCTTGGCCGCGGCGCCGTAATCCAGGATGGTGCCGATGGCTTTCGGCAGGCTGTGCCAGGGCGTGGTCGGCGGGCCGCCGCGCAGGTAGATCCAGATTCCGGCCTCCAGGAGGTCGTCGGCGATGTCGCGGTCGATCGCCTCGTGCGTGTCGGTGACGCCGCTGGCGGCGTAGGCCGCCACGAAGTCGCGCCCGTAGATGTGGCCCGAGACCGGGCGACCGCGCTCCAGGGCGGCCTGGATGATGGCATGGGCGCGGGGATCGCCCTCGCAGACCGCCACGAAATCCATCTTCTCGCCGAGGCCGATCGCCTCCGGCCAGGCATCGAACAGCGCCGCGATCTTGGCGGCATCGAGGTCGCCGCCCGCGGTCTCCAGTTCGGGCGAGGTCGCCGGCACCGTGCTGGGCACCGTGAGGTAGATGTTCAGGGGCGCCGCGCGGGCATCCTCCAGCATCCAGGCGATGCCGTCGGCGTCGAGGACGTTGCCGATTTCGTGGCTGTCGCAGACGATCGTGGTGGTGCCGTTGAGGAGCGCGGCCTCGGCATAGGCACAGGCCGTGACCATGCTGCTCTCGATGTGCAGGTGCGGGTCGACGAGTCCCGGCGCGAGGAGCCCGCCGCCGAGGTCGCGCCGGGGCGCATTGCCCCGGTAGGTTCCCGCCGGCTTCACCGCCGCGATCCGCCCGCCGGCGATCCAGACCTCGCGATGCGGCAGGATGCGCTCCGAGTAGGTCGAGAGCAGGCGGGCGCCGGTGAGGACGCGGTCGGGCTCCGCGCGGCCGGAGGCCACGGCCGAGAGGTGTCGCGTCATCCGGCTCAACGGTTCGACGGAGAAGCGCGTCAGCGGTCGCGTGTCGGTCATGCGGTCTCCCGGCTCCGTGGCACTCGACGTGTCCGTCGGATTTGGCGTGCGCCGGGGCCGCCACGCCGGCCCGGCCGTTCCGCGGCGCATGCATCGTGCCAGACACCGGGCCCGGCGGACAGGCGGTGCGACCCGGCGAAACGGGTTGCCAAGCGGGAGCGGCGAGACCATTTAAGACAGATGCCGATCGCGACCCCGCGTCGCTCGATCGGAGACGGCCACGAGGCCGGGCCTGGGTGACGCCGGATGTACGCGCACCCGCCCCGCCCATCCGTGGCCGTCGGCGTCTCTTCCCCACCCCTGCAGTTCGAGCACCGTCCCGTCATGGCCAAGCGTACCAAGTCGAAACCGCAGGAGCGCGGCTCCGTCCTGTTCGACGTCGTCTATGACGATGAGTCCCGCGCCTCCAACCGGCGCGTCCCCATGGAGATCCTCGGCGGCCTCGACGGCGACGAGCCGGCCCGCCAGCTCATCGAGGACCAGGACCGCGCCATCTCCGAGAAATCCGGTCGTCCCCTGCGGGCGATCCGCAGCCTGACCCGCTCGCCCGCCCGCGTCTCCACGGCGTCCGACGAGTAGGCGCTCGCCAGGCCGGCCTGCGGCGCGGGGCCGGCGAGGCCCCGCCTCAGGCCTTCTTGAGGAATTCGGCCCTCAGCACGAGGCCCTTCACCTTCTCGGCATTGCCCTCGATCTCGGACGGATCGTCGGTCAGGCGGATGTTCTTGATCAGCGTACCGCGCTTCAGGGTCGCCGAAGTTCCCTTCACCTTCAGGTCCTTGATCAGCGTCACCGCGTCGCCGTCTGCGAGCTTGGTGCCGTTCGCATCCCGGGTCTCGTCCATCGCCCGCGCCCTCAGCTCTCGGGACGCAGGTAGGGTCGGCCGGCATCCACGAGCGCCCGGTCCACGGCCTCGATGGCAAGGAGGATGCGGGTGAGGTCCTCGGCCGCCGAGGGCGCCGCGACCTCGCTGCTGCCGATCCGCCGGGCGAGCGCAGCGCGCTGACGGGCCAGGCTGTCCCGCGCCCGGTTCATCTGGTCGATCTCTTCCGCCGTCATGCTGTGCTCCCCTGAACGCCCGGCCGGGCCGCGGGAGCGATGCGACCTTTGGGGGCCGAACGCAAGGACGGCGTCGTCCCGAGGGTCCCCCTTCAGAACAGGGCACCCTGCGCATCCTCGTCGCTGGAGCGCGGCTGCGCGGCGGGCGGGGCAGACCGCCCGGCTTCGCCCCTCTGCGGCCGGGCCAGGGGCTCGATGAGGTCCGGCGCATCGATGCGGGCGTCGTTCACCCGGGCGCTGACGGGGTCCAGCGTGAGCCAGTCATCGGGACAGGGGCGGCACAGCTTCACCGCGGCGTCCGGCTCCGTGTCGCGGGTGTCGAGCCAGGAATCGATCTGGTCCGGCGCGAGGATCGCCGGCATGCGGTCGTGCACCGCCGCCATCGTGCCGTTTGCGTCCGTGGTGACGACGGCCGCCGTGTCGACCTCCGAGCCGTCGGCCCCGAGCCAGTTTTCCCAGAGGCCCGCGAGCGCCATCGGTGCCCGGTCGGCGCGGCGGATCATGAAGGGGGTCTTCGTCGCGGCCTTGCCCGTCCCCTCCCGGCGCCACTCGTAGAACCCGTCGGCCAGGAAGACACAGCGGCGGTGGCGCAGGGCGCCGCGGAAGGTCGGCTTCTCTCGCAGGGTCTCGGACCGGGCGTTGATGACGAGGGGGAAGTCCTTCGGGTCCCTGACCCAGCTCGGCCACAGACCCCAGCGCACCAGCCGGAACCGGCGCCGCCCGCCCTCGGACAACACCACCGGCACCGGCTGGGTCGGCGCCACGTTGTACCGGGGCGGGAAGTTCGGCAGCTCGGGATAGCCGTAGAAGGCCCGGAAGATGTCCGGAGCCTGGGCGATGAAGAAGCGTCCACACATCCGCGGACGATCCGCAAATTCGACCCGATGGGCAAGGGGCTCAGGCCCCCCGGGGCGACGGATCCCCCGGGGGCGCGTCGCCTGTCTCAGGCGGCGCGGACGCCGGCGAGGAAGCGGCCGACCTCCTGGCCGAGATGATCGGACTGGCGCGCGAGGGCCGAGGCGGACGCCAGGACCTGGCTTGCCGCGGCGCCGGTTTCCTCGGCCGCTCCCGCCACGCCGGCGATGTTGGCCGTGACCTCGCCCGTGCCGGTGGAGGCCTGCGCGACGTTGCGCACGATCTCCTGGGTCGCCGCGCCCTGCTCCTCGACGGCCGCCGCGATGGTGGTCGCCACCGCGCTGATCTCGTCGATCCGGCCGCGGATGGCGTCGATGGCGTGCACGCTCTCGGCCGTGGCGCCCTGGATCCGCGCGATCTGCGTGCTGATCTCGTCGGTGGCCCGGGCCGTCTGCCCGGCCAGTTCCTTCACCTCGGTCGCCACCACGGCGAAGCCGCGCCCGGCCTCGCCGGCCCGGGCCGCCTCGATCGTGGCGTTCAGCGCGAGGAGGTTGGTCTGACCGGCGATGTCGGAGATCAGCTTGACCACGTCGCCGATCCGCGCCGTCGCGCCGCTGAGTTCCTGCACCAGGGCGGCGGTCGTGCCGGCCTCGCGCACGGCGGCGCCGGCGAGCTCGGCCGAGCCCTGCACCTGGCGGCCGATCTCCTGCACGGAGGAGCCGAGCTCCTCGGCCGCCGCCGCCACCGTCTCGACGTTCGAGGCTGCCTCCTCGGCGGCGGCGGCCACCGACAGGGAACGCCCGGCGGTCTCGCTCGCGGTGCCGCTCATGGCCTGGGCGGTCGCCTGCAACTCGCCCGCGGCCCTGCCCACGGAGTCCACGATGCCGCCCACGGCACGCTCGAAGCCGTCGGCCATCTCCTGCATCGCCCGGCGGCGCTGGGCCTCGGCCCCGGCCCGGGCCGAGGCCGTGTCCGCCTCGAGGGCCTTCATGCGGATCAGACTCTCCTTGAAGACCTGGACGGCGTCGGCGATGCGGCCGATCTCGGTGCCGGTGCCCTGGTGCGGGACTGTCACGGCGAGGTTCCCGGCGGTGAGCGCCGTCATCGGCTGCACCACCGAGTCGATGCCCCGCGTGACGCTGCGGATGATCAGGGTCGCGAGCAGGACCGCGAGCACGACGGCCACGCCGAGGGCCGCCAGCGCGATCGAGGTCGTCTGGGACGCGAGGGCGACGCCCTCCGCCTCGGCCTGCGCGGCGCCGGCGTCGTTGATCTCGATGAGCTTCTCCAGGGCGGTGGAGGCGCGCCGCCGCGGCTCGACGCCGTCGGAGAGGTAGAGGGCGTAAGCCTCGCCCTTCGGGGCGGTGCGGGCGGCGGCGACGATCCGGTCGGCCACGCCGAAGAAGGTGGTGACCTCCCGCCTGAAGGCCTGGAAATGCCCGCGCTCCGCATCCGAACTGATCAGGCGCTCGTAGCCCTTGGACAGGGCACCGACCTGTTCCCGGCGCTTGGTCATGTCGGCCTCGATCTTGGCCTGGTCGCCGGCATCCGTGGTCTGCGTCACGCGCAGCAGGCTCGTGGTGTAGCGGGCCAGGGCGACGTCGATCCGACCGCTCACCTGCACGCTCGGAAGCCAATTGGTCTGGACGGCGGTGAGTAGTGCGTTGATCCGTCCGACACCGGACATTCCAAGCCAGCCAATTGCGACGATGAAGAATGTGATGATCGCGAAGCTGGCAACCAACCGAGTGCGGATGGTCAGGGTCTTGAAGGTCATGGAACCGCTCCAAGAGCATGCATCCGCCCTCCGGATCATGCCAAGCGCGGTTACATTGCATCGGCATCCTTAACAGGATGCATCGGATACTCGCTACAACCAGCGTTTCCAGCGGAAGAACACGTATGGAAGGACAGCCGCCACGACCATCATCACGACCGCCATCGGGTATCCGAATCCCCAATCCAATTCGGGCATCGCCTTGAAGTTCATGCCGTAGATCGAGGCGATCAGGGTCGGCGGCATGAACACGACCGCCATGACCGAGAACAGCTTGATGATGTTGTTCTGCTCCAGGTTCACCAGGCCGAGCGTGGCGTCGAGGAGGAACTGGATCTTGGAGGACAGGAAGGTGGCGTGCTCCTCCAGGGACTGCAGATCGCGCAGGGTGGAGCGCACGTCCTCGCGCAATTCGCGCGGCGCCTTGGCGGTGCGGTAGGTCGCCGAGAGCGAGAGCAGGATGCGCTCCATCGAGACGAGGCTCTCGCGCTGCTTCGAGATCAGGTCGCCGTGGCGCCCGAGCGCCCGGAGGGTGTCCTGCAGGGCGGTGTTGCGGGCGCTCGGGTCCTCCTTCTCCTCGAAGATCTTGCCCGAGAGGCGGTCGATGCGCTCCCCCTGGAGCTGGAGCACGTCGGCCGCCCGGTCGATCACCGTCTCGATCAGCCCGGCCAGGATGGTCTCGCCCGAGGGCACGGCCGAGGGGCCGTTGCCCGTCGAGCGGCCGGCCCGCTGGGTGTACATCCGGAAGGCCTGCGGCTCCTCGTAGCGCACCGTGACGAGGCGGCTGCCGCGCAGAATGAAGGTGATGCCGGCCAGCCCCGGCTCCTCGGATTCGCTGACCTTGCTCAGCACCCGGCCGGTCATGTAGCGCGCCCCGTCCTCGACGTAGAGGAGTTCGGAGGGCTCGATGTCCTTCATCTCCTCGCGGGTCGGCACCGAGATGCCCATGAAGACCTCGACCTTGAGGTCCTCCTCCCGGCTCGGCCGCACCATGTCGAGCCAGACGGTGTCGTCGGGGATCGGCTCCTGCAATTCGAGGGAACGGCGCTCGAGCAGGGTCTGCCCGGCGCCGGCGACCGGCTGGTGGATGAAGATCACGCGGGATGTCTCAGGCGAAGGCCCCGGGAGGCGGTGTGCTCGCATCCGGCACGAAGAAGTCCGGCGCAAGAGGAATGCCGGGTGTGACCCGGTATTTTGAAAAGTCCGTGACACCCTGCTCCGCCAGGAAGCTGTCGTCGATGAGGAAGCGGCCCGTCACCGCGCGGGCGGGCAGGCGGAACAGCGCGTGGGCGGCGTCGGCCAGGATCTCGGGCGTGCGGCTCGCCTGCATCAGCGCCTCGCCGCCCAGCAGGTTCTGCACCGCCGCCGTGGCGATGGTGGTGCGCGGCCAGAGAGCGTTCACGGCGATGCCCTGGCGCTTGAGCTCGCCGGCGAGCCCGAGCACGCAGAGCGACATGCCGTACTTGGCGATCGAGTAGGCGAGGTGCGGCGCGAACCACTTCTCCGCCATGTCGAGGGGCGGCGACAGCATGACGATGTGCGGGTTTTCTGCCTTGGCGAGGTGCGGGATCGCGTACTTGCTGACCATGTAGGTTCCGCGCGTGTTGACGCCATGCATCAGGTCGAAGCGCTTCATCTCGGTCTCGGGCGTCCGGGTCAGCGCGATCGCGCTGGCGTTGTTCACCACGATGTCGATGCCGCCGAAGGTCTCGGCCGTCCGGGCGATGGCGGAGGCCACGCTGTCCTCGTCGCGGACATCCACCAGGAGCGGCAAGGCCCGGCCGCCCGCCGACTCGATGGCGGCGGCGGCGGTGTGGATGGTGCCCGCCAGCTTGGGATGCGGCGCGTCGGTCTTGGCCGCGATGGCGATGTTGGCGCCGTCGCGGGCCGCCCGCAGGGCGATGGCGAGTCCGATGCCGCGGGACGCCCCGGTGATGAACAGGGTTTTGCCCTGCAGCGAATCGCTCATGTCTCAGCTCTCCTCGGCGTTGATCTGGAATCGGGCCGGCTGCGTGCCGTCCGCATCGGTGAAGCCGTATTCGGCCGCGAGGTCGCCCGCATGGAGGATCTGCCCGGCCCGCGCCGCCACGGCCGGGTCGGCCGCCAGGGCGGCCAGCGCCCGGCCGGCATAGAGCGGGGTCTCCGTCGCCCGGTCGGCATGGCCGATGTCGACGGCGCGCTCGGTGCGCACGAAGCCGGGGGACAGCCCGAGCGCCGTGACCCCGTGCGGCGCCAGTTCCTCGGCGCAGGCGAAGGCCAGCCGGTTCGTGGCCGCCTTGGTCAGGTCGTAGAAGATGTCGCCGAGATAGCCCGGCGCGGTGTCGAACGAGACGAAGGCGATGAGGCCGGATTTCGCCGAGACCATCGCGGGGGCGACGGCGCGGGCGAGGAGGAGGGCCGGATAGGGGCCGCTCCCGAAGAGGTCCGAAAACGGCTCGGCCGAGCGGCGCCAGAACGGCGTGCCCCAGGCGGCGCCATCGGCGTAGCGCTCGCCGTCATAGCCCTCGTTGCCGCCCCAGACGCTGGAGACCGCCACGTCGATGCGCCCGAACCGGCGCAGGGCCCAGTGGACCAGGGTGTCGACGGCGCGCTCGCTGGTGTGGTCGCAGAGGTAGTGATGGCCCTCGCCACCGGCGGCATCGACCGCGCGGGCGGTATCCTCGATGGTCTCGGGCCGCCCCTCCGTGCGTGGCCCGGTCTCGCTGGACCGGGCGGTGACGATGACGGTGGCGCCGGCCTCGCCGAGCCCCCGCGCCAAGCCGCGTCCCACCCCGCGCGAGGCACCGGCGACGAGGCAGATCTTTCCGCGCAGCAGGTCCGGTGCGGGGGTCACGCCGGCTTGGCCCGGCCGAGGAAGCGCGCGAAGGCGGCCTGGGCCTCGGGCGACCGCAGGCGCTCCTCGAAGGCCACGGCCTCGGCCTCAAGGGCGGCGTCCAGGGCGGCCTGGTCGCCCCGGATCAGCGCCCGCGTCGCCTGCACCGCCCCGCGCGGCAGCCCGGCGAGGCGCGCGCCCTGCGCACGGGCATGCTCCAGCAGCAGCCCGGCCGGCATCACCCCGTTGACGAGCCCGAGACCCAGCGCCTCGTCCGCGTCGAAGGGCTGGCTCAGGAGCAGCATCTCCGTGGCCTTCAGGAGCCCGACCCGGCGCGGCAGCAGGTAGCTCGACGCCGCCTCCGGCACGAGGCCGAGTTCCACGAAGGGCATGCGGAAGCGGGCCGCCGGGCTGGCATAGACGAGGTCGCAGTGCAGGGTCAGAGTCGTGCCGATCCCCACCGCGATCCCGTCCACGGCCGCGATCATCGGCGTGCGCGTGCGGGCGAGCTGGCGGATGAACTGCAGGGCCGGCGCCTCGCGGAACGGCTTGCTCGCGCCCGCGACGAAATCGGCGAGGTCGTTGCCCGCGCTGAAGGCGCCCGGCGCCCCGGCGAACACCACGGCGCCGATCGCATCGTGTTCGTCGGCCTCCACCAGGGCGGCGCGCAGGGCGTCGTACATGGCGCCGGTCAGCGCATTCTTCTTCTCGGGCCGGTCGATGCGGATGAGGCGGACGCCGTCGGCGGTATCCGCGATCGCGATGTGCTCGCTCATGGTGCCCTGCCCTCCTGGATGGTGTTCGATCCGCGCGAGTGCGACGCTCGGCGGGGCGGGATCAGCTCGCCAGGGCGAGGGCGGCGTCCTCGGTGAAGCGCCCACCCGCGACGACGCTCTCCTCCAGGCCGCCCACGGCGGTCAGCAGGTTGTCGGCGAAGAACCGGGCCAGCGCGATCCGGCCCGCATGGGCGGGATCGGTGTCCCCCGCCTTGAGCGCCGCGTGGGCGGCGAGCGCCTGGCGACCGAGGCAGGCGCCCCCCTGAACCAGGCCGAACAGGCGCAGGTACGGCGTCGCGCCCGCCAGCGCCGCCTCCGGCCGGTTCGACGCGAGGGCCTTGAGCTGGAAACTCGTCGCCCGGTCGAGGCTCTCGATGCCGGCACGCAGCCGGGCGCCGAGGCTGCCGAAGGCCGGATCGGGATCCTTGAGGAAGCCCTCGGCGGTCCGGCGCAGGCTCGCGATCTGCGCCCGCACCGTCGCCCCGCCGTTGAGCGGCAACTTGCGGGCGACGAGGTCGATGGCCTGGATGCCGTTCGTGCCCTCGTAGATGCCGAGGATGCGGGCGTCGCGCATGTGCTGGGCGGCGCCGGTCTCCTCGACGAAGCCCATGCCACCATGGACCTGGACACCCAGCGAGGTCACCTCGTTGGCGATGTCGGTGGAGAAGGCCTTGGCCACCGGCGTCAGCAGCGAGGCGCGGTCATGCGCCCCCTGCCCTTCCGGGCCCTCCGCCGCGTCGAGGGCGGCAGCGGTGAGGTAGCAGATGCCGCGCGCGGCCTGGGTGAAGGCCTTCATGGTCAGCAACATGCGCTGCACGTCGGCGTGCTCGACGATGGGGCTGGTCTCGGGGGCGCCGGGCGCCTTGCCCTGGCGTCGGTCGCGGGCATAGCCCAGCGCCTGCTGGTAGGCCCGCTCGGCGATGCCGACGCCCTGGAGGCCGACGTTGAGGCGGGCCGAGTTCATCATCGTGAACATGCAGGCGAGCCCGCGATTCTCCTCGCCGATCAGCCAGCCGACGGCGCCGCCGTCGTCGCCGAAAGCCATCGAGCAGGTGGGCGAGCCGTGGATGCCGAGCTTGTGCTCGATGCCGGAGCAGCGCAGGTCGTTGCGGCTGCCGTCCGGCAGGATCTTGGGCACGAGGAACAGCGAGATTCCGCGGGTGCCGGCGGGCGCGTCCTTGAGCCGGGCCAGCACGAGGTGGACGATGTTGTCGGTGAGGTCGTGCTCGCCGTAGGTGATGTAGATCTTCGCGCCGACGATGCCGTAGCGACCGTCCCCCAGGGGTTCGGCGCGGCTGCGCAGGAGGGCCAGGTCCGAGCCGGCCTGCGGCTCCGTTAGGTTCATGGTCGCGGTCCATTCGCCAGAGATCAGCTTGGCGAGGTAGCGCGTCTTGAGGTCGTCCGAGCCGTGCTGGGCCAGGGCCTCGATCCCGCCCGCCGTGAGGAGCGGGCAGAGGCCGAAGGCGATGCTCGCTGCGTTCCACATCTCGTTGCAGGCGGCGTTGAGCACGAGGGGCAGGCCTTGCCCGCCATGGTCGGGGTCGGCGCTGAGGCCGTTCCAGCCGCCGGCGATCCAGGTCCGGTAGGCTTCGCGCCAGCCCGGCGGGGTGGTGATGGCACCGTCCTTGAGCGGCGTGCCGTGCCGGTCGCCGACCCGGTTGAGGGGGGCGATGACCGATTCGGCGACCTTGCCGGCCTCGGCCAGGACGGCTTCCGCGTCGTCGACGGCGAGGTCGCCGTGCAGGCCGGCCGCCAGGGCAGCGTCGAGCCCGGCCACGTGGCGCAGGGCGAACAGCATGTCGGCCACCGGAGCGCGATAGGTCATGTTGCTTCCTCCCGCGCCTTGGTTGAATCGACGCGTGTCGCCCCGTGTTTGACGCATGGCCCGGACGGGCGCTAGGCCCAGGCTTTCCCCGCCGAAGGGGCGCCAGCGGAGATAGTTTAGATATGAACGATCTCGGGTCAATCCCCGACGACGCGATCCCGGCGGTGGCGACGCGTCGGCTCACCGCGGGCGCCGCCGGGATCGCGGCGGCCGCGTCCCTGCTCCGGGCCGGGCAGGTCGTGGCCTTCCCCACTGAGACGGTCTACGGCCTCGGGGCCGATGCCACCGACCCGGCGGCGGTCGCGAAGATTTTTGCCGCCAAGGCGCGGCCGCGCTTCAATCCGCTGATCGCGCATCTCGCCGACACGGAGGCTGCCTTCGCCGAGGGCCTGTTCGACGCCGCGGCGCGCAGTCTCGCCGCGGCGTTCTGGCCCGGCCCTCTGACCCTAGTGGTGCCTGCCGCGCCGGGCTGCCGCGTCTGCGACCTCGCTCGGGCCGGCCTGCCGAGCGTCGCCCTCCGGGTGCCGGCGCCCGACCTGACCCGGGCCTTGCTGGCGCAGGTCGGGCGTCCCGTCGCCGCGCCTTCCGCCAACCGTTCGGGACGCGTCAGCCCGACCCGTGCCGATCACGTCCTGGCGGATCTCGAGGGCCGGATCGCTGCCGTGCTGGATGGCGGCGAGACGCCGGTCGGCGTCGAATCCACCGTGGTGGCCTGTCTCGGCGGTCCACCCCGACTGCTGCGGCCCGGGGGCGTCACACGGGAGGCGCTGGAAGCGCGCCTTGGCTTCGCCCTGGCCGGCCCGGAGCGGGGGGACACGGCCCATCCGGTCGGCCCGGGACTCCTCGCCTCCCACTATGCGCCGCGGGCGCAGGTCCGCCTCGAGGCGACCGCCGCCGCGCCCGACGAGGTCGTGCTGCTGTTCGGGCCGGCGCCGCTCCCGGGAGCGGATGCGGCGCTGGCGCGCCTCAACCTCAGTCCCACAGGGGATCTCGCTGAGGCCGCGGCCCGGCTGTTCTCGGCCCTGCGCCAGCTCGACGGCCTCGGGGCGCCGGTAATCGCGGTGGCGCCCATTCCGGAGCGGGGTCTTGGCGAAGCGATCAACGACCGGCTTCGGAGGGCCGCGGCGCCGCGCTGAAATTTTTTCGGGATGCGCTGGAACCAAGCCGCCGGGGGCGTGTTCTACCCGTACGAAGGCCAGTTCAGCCCCCAATGGCCTTTTCCCTTCTCGGGCTCGGAGCAATCCGAGCCTTTTTTCTTGCGCGTCATTCGGGCCCTGGCCACGGCGCCCTGACCCGATTTACGAGACCCCATCAGGCGATTTCCAGGATCTCGCTCTCGTGCCCGTTCACCTCGACCACATCGCCGGCGACCTTGCCGGTCAGCGCGCGCGCCATCGGCGAGACATAGGAGATCGTGCCATGGGCCGGGTCGGCCTCGTCCTCGCCGACGATCCGGTAGGTGCGGCGGCTGTCGTCCTCGGCCAGGATCGTCACCGTCGAGCCGAAGCGGACCACGTCACCCGGCTCCGCCTCAACCAACTGCGCGGAACTGCGCCGGGCGGTCCAGTAGGCGAGATCGCGATTCACCCGGGCTACGTCGGCCTGGGCCTCGGGCGTCAGGGCGGAGAACGCGGCCTGAAGGCGTGCAACCTCTGCCTCGATATGGGCCAGGCCCTCGGGGGTGACGAAATTCGGGTGCGAAGAGATCGTGCGTTCGGGAAGATCCTCGAACACCGCTTCACCTTCACGCTCACGGACGAATGCTTGGCTCATGATCGGGGAAACGCCCGGCGCCTGCCCGACGTTCCGTCATGCTCGGGCGACCTCGACCACCGTGCGTCCCCGGACCCGGCCTTCGAGGATCGCCCGTGCCACCGTATCGACGCCGGCCAGCGGCACCGTCTGGGTCATCGCCGCCAACTTGTCGTGATCGAGCTCCCGGGCGAGCCGGTCCCAGGCCGCCCGGCGCTTCGGTTGCGGCGTCGTCACGCTGTTGATGCCGAGCAGGGAGACCCCGCGCAGGATGAATGGGGCGACCGAGGTCGGCAGGTCCATGCCCTGCGCCAGACCGCAGGCGGCGACCGCACCGTCCACCTTCGTCCCCGCCAGGACGTTGGCAAGGGTGACCGATCCGACCGCATCCACCGCCGCCGCCCAGCGCTCCTTGGCCAGCGGCTTGCCGGGCTGGCTCAGCTCCGCGCGGTCGAGGATCTCCGAGGCACCGAGGCCGCGCAGGTAGTCGGATTCCGCATCGCGGCCGGTGGAGGCGATGACGTGCCAGCCGGCCCGCGCCAGCAAGGCCACCGCCACGGACCCGACGCCACCCGAGGCGCCGGTGATGAGGACCGGTCCTTGTGACGGAGTCGCGCCGTGGTGGTCGAGGGCCATCAGGCAGAGCATCGCCGTATAACCGGCGGTGCCGATCGCCATCGCCTGGGCGGGGCTCAGGCCCTGGGGAAGCGGCACCAGCCAGTCGCCTTTGACCCGGGCGCGCTGCGCATAGGCCCCGAGATGGGTCTCGCCGACGCCCCAACCGGTGAGCACCACCGCATCGCCGGGCTGGTAGTCGGGATGATCCGAGGTCTCGACGATCCCGGCGAAGTCGATGCCGGGAATCATGGGGAAACGGCGCACCACCGGCGACTTGCCGGTCATCGCCAGCCCATCCTTGTAGTTCACCGTGGAGTGGGTGACCCGGACCGTGACGTCGCCCGGCATCAGGTCGGCGTCGTCGAAATCCTGGAAGGCGAGGGATTGCCCCGTCTCGGTCTTCTCGATGACCCAAGCCTTGAACCGACCCATGGCATGCCTCCGCTGACGGGACTGAGGTGTGGCACGGACGGTCCGAATCAAGCGGCCCCGGGCGCCGCTGGCGTCCGGAGCCGGAGAAGGGTCGGCGACGAAGGGCTCAGTAGCCGTCGTAGATGCTGCCGGAGGAGAAGCCGAGGCCGACGCCGACATCGGCCGAGCTGGCGCCGGTGATGCCGAAGGCGTCGGGAATCGAGCCGACGGCGAGACTGGGGCCGAAGGCGCCGGGATAGCCGCCCTGGCCGTAATTGGCCGGGACCCAGCCCGACCGTGCGGGCTGCACCAGGACCCGGCGGCGGACACTGGCGTATTGCGGCGGAAGGGTCTCGGGAATCGTCTGCGCGGGCTGCACGAGGACGCGGCGGCGGCGGACGGAATATTGCGGCGGCACGTCCACCCAGCAACCGATCAGCTCACCATAGGCATCCCGACGAGTCTGCCACACCCGGCCGCCGGGCGCCACGAGAACACGCTCCGAGACGGTCTCGTAGACCGGAGGAATGGTGCGGTAGACGGTCTCGGCCGGGCGGACGAGGACCTGCTCGGACACCGCGCCGTAGACCGGAGGGGTGTTGACGTGGCGGTAGCACTCGGCGCCGCCGCAGCCGCCGGCCTGGGCGGAGGACAGGGTGATGACGGCGCCCGCGATGGCGGCGAGACTGATACGGGCTGCGACCGGCGTGGTCATGACGGGTTCCTCGGCTCGAAACGCTGGATAGGACGGGATGGCGCGCGAAGCCCGCGCGCATCTCGACGCTCCAGAGGCCGCCAAGTTGCCGCTCGATCAAGCTGTATCGAGACTCAAGGTAAAATTAACCCAAGCTTAGGACTACTTAGAAGTTTCACTGCTTAGGTGAAAACACGCGGAACTGTCGAGAAAATCAGGTCTGACCGCGCTTGAGCTGGTAAAAGATGTGCCGCCCGATGACGTCCATCTTCTTCAGGCGCCGGGACCAGCCTGGTTTCACGTAGTCCGCGTGGTAATGGGTCGCTCCGCCGACTTCGCTCAGGTAGGTGCGCCCCTCGATGACCGCGCTGGCGATCCGGGTGGCGTTCTGCCAGGACGGCCCGTCGGCGATGCGCAGGGACTTGCCTTCGCAGGCGAAGGAGAACTGGCAGCCCATGTAGCGGTGGCGGTTCTGATAGACGACGCCGCAGACGTTGCTGGGATA
This sequence comes from Methylobacterium sp. Leaf88, assembly GCF_001422795.1. Lineage (NCBI taxonomy): Bacteria > Pseudomonadati > Pseudomonadota > Alphaproteobacteria > Hyphomicrobiales > Methylobacteriaceae > Methylobacterium > Methylobacterium sp. Leaf88. The sequence goes on from NZ_LMMK01000012.1 coordinate 152,359, forward strand.
GAGACCGCTCTTCACTCGGTTGAGGACGACCTGGGCGACCGCCGCCTGCCCCTCTTCGGATTCGCTGCGCGCCTCGAAGTACACGGCCTCGGCGAGACAGCGCTGCTCGCGGTCCATGGCGTCGGGACCGATCAGGTCGGCGTAGCGGTGGCGTGCGACGTCCGGGGGCACGGCCGCACCCGGCGTGGCGCCATCCGCCTGGGATCCCCGCGGCGACAGGCCTGGGAAGACGAGGCTCGCGGCGGCGATCTCGATCGGCGTCGCATCGGCCGGGGCCGGGGTGGTCGAGGAGAGCGCTTCCGCGCGGGGAATGGCGGGGGTCGCCCCATCCTCCACCGCGATCACCGAGCCCTCGCTCTCCCCGCTCGCATCGAGGCCGAGGTCGGGGGGTGGTACGAAGCCGGCATCGAGGTCCGGATTCCAGGTCGCCGATCCTGATTCCAGCAAGCCGCTCACGGGCTCCGCGAGGCTCGTCCGTACGACGAGGGCGTCGCCCCGGCCCTCGGCGAAGAGAAGGCCTTCGGTGGTGCCGCGGGTGTAGACCCGGTGCGGCGCGTGCGAGCGCGTCTCCGTCCCCGCAAGCCGGGCCCCGGGCGAGGCCGTCGCGAGGAGCCGAGCCGGACCGGCCGCGCGCCCGGCGGAGCCCGGCGCCATGTCCGTGCCGGCCGTGGCGGTGAAGGAGACGAGCAGCCCGATGCCCGCCGCCCAGGGAGTCATCGCCGCGCTGAGCCAGCGCAGATGCGACGCGCGCCGTACCTGTTTCCTACCCACGCAACCGACTCGCACCAGGATGCCAAACGCTCACACCGCCGGTCCCAGGAGGACACGGAAGCGGCCGTTGCGTTCAACTATCGTGCGGTATGGTTGCGGAGCGGTTAAGCGGAGGCGTCAGAGCGCGCCGGGACGACCGTGCATCGCCGCCAGGCTGCCGACCAGGGTCGCGAGGTTCGAGCGTCCGCTCCCCTGCGCGCCGGCGATCCGCTCGGCATCGGCCCCGCTCTGCGTGGCGACGGCGAAGACGAACAGCGCGATGGTGGCGAGGCCGCTCAGGCCGGCCACGACCCAAAGATACGCCTGCTGCATCACGCGGGGCAGCGGAACAGCGACGGGACTTTCGTTGAGAAACAGGGGGGGTGGGCTGGTGTCGTTCATGCCGGCGATCCCACGCGTTGGCTGCCGCCCCAGTCAGCAGGGTTGCCTGCGCGTCATGGTTTGGCACTAGCACTGAACGTGCCCGCGCGGAATCGGTTCGCCGCGTTTTCGACAATTTGTTGAACGGTTCGTTCGACCGTTGACCCGGGACGGCGCGCGGCCGTCCCGATCCGTCATCGTCGGGCCGCGGCGACGCTGTGCGAGTCGCCGCGGCCCCTCGTGCGATCCTACTTGGCAGCCTTTGCGGCCTTGGCGGCAAGAGCCGCCTGGGCGGCCGCGAGACGGGCGATCGGCACCCGGTAGGGCGAGCACGACACGTAGTCGAGGCCGACGTCCTGGCAGAACGCCACCGAGGCCGGGTCGCCGCCGTGCTCGCCGCAGATGCCGAGCTTGATGTCGGGACGAACCGCCCGGCCGCGCTCCACGCCGATGCGCACGAGTTCGCCGACGCCTTCCTGATCGATGCTGATGAACGGATCCGCCGCCAGGATGCCCTTCTGCGTGTAGGCCCCGAGGAAGGTCGCGGCATCGTCGCGGGAGATGCCGAGGGCGGTCTGCGTCAGGTCGTTGGTGCCGAAGGAGAAGAACTCCGCCGTCTCGGCGATGTCGCCGGCCCGGAGCGCAGCCCGGGGCAGCTCGATCATCGTGCCGACCTGGTAATCAACCGTGCCGCCCGTTTCGGCAGCGACGGCCTTCGCCATGGCATCGATGCGCGCCTTGACGATGTCGAATTCCATCTTGGTGAAGACGAGCGGCACCATCACCTCTGGAGTGACGGGCGCGCCGGTCTCCTTGGCGGCCTGGACGGCAGCCTCGAAGATCGCCCGGGCCTGCATCTCGGCAATCTCCGGGAAGGCGATGGCGAGGCGGCAGCCACGGAAACCGAGCATCGGATTGAACTCGTGCAGCTCCATCATGCGGCGGCGCAGCTTGTCCTCCGAGACGCCGGTGCTCGTGGCGACGTCGCGGACCTCCTCGTCGGTATGCGGCAGAAATTCGTGCAGCGGCGGATCCAGGAGGCGGATCGTGACGGGCAGGCCCGACATGATCGTGAACAGCTCGACGAAGTCCTGGCGCTGGTAGGGCAGGATCTTGGCGAGCGCCGCGCGGCGGCCCTCCACGTCGTCGGCGAGGATCATCTCGCGCACGGCGACGATGCGGTCACCCTCGAAGAACATGTGCTCGGTACGGCACAGGCCGATGCCCTCGGCGCCGAAGTTGCGGGCGGCGCGCGCGTCGGTCGGGGTGTCCGCGTTGGTGCGGACCTTCATGGTACGCACCTTGTCGGCCCAGCCCATGAGGGTGGCGAACTCGCCCGATAGGGACGGCTCCAGCATCGCCACCTCGCCGAGGAGCACCTGGCCCGTCGAGCCGTCGATGGTGATCTTGTCGCCGGCCTTCAGGGTGGTCCCGGCGACCGAGAGGGTGCCGGCCTTATAGTCCACGCGGATCGAGCCGACGCCGGAGACGCAGGGCTTTCCCATGCCGCGGGCCACCACGGCCGCGTGGCTGGTCATGCCGCCGCGGGTGGTGAGGATGCCCTCGGAGGCGTGCATGCCGTGGATGTCCTCCGGAGAGGTCTCCACGCGCACCAGGATACACTTGCGCTCGGCCTTGCGAGCGGCCTCGGCATCCTCGGAGTTGAAGACGATCTCGCCGGTGGCGGCGCCCGGCGAGGCCGGCAGGCCGGCGGCGATGACCTTGCGCTCGGCCTTCGGGTCGATGGTCGGGTGCAGGAGCTGATCGAGGGCGGCGGGCTCGACGCGGCCGATGGCCTCCTCCTCGGTGATCAGGCCTTCCGCGGCCAGATCGACGGCGATCCGCAGGGCCGCCTTGGCGGTGCGCTTGCCGTTGCGGGTCTGGAGCATCCAGAGCTTCCCGCTCTCGATGGTGAACTCCATGTCCTGCATGTCGCGGTAGTGGTTCTCGAGGAGGCCGTAGATCCGCACCAGCTCCGCATAGGAGTCGGGCATGGCCAGCTCCATCGACGGACGGTCGGACTTCGCCTCGATGCGGGCCTTCTCGGTGATGTCCTGCGGGGTGCGGATGCCCGCCACCACGTCCTCGCCCTGGGCGTTGATCAGGAACTCGCCGTAGAGGGCGCGCTCACCGGTGGACGGGTTGCGGGTGAAGGCGACGCCGGTGGCCGAGGTGTCGCCCATGTTGCCGAACACCATGGCCTGGACGTTGACGGCCGTGCCCCAGCTCTCCGGAATGCTGTTCAGCTCGCGGTACTTCTTCGCGCGCGGAATCATCCAGGAATCGAACACCGCGCCGATGGCGCCCCAGAGCTGGTCCTCGGGCGCCTGCGGGAAGTCGGCGCCGTGCTCGGCCTTCACGATGGCCTTGTACTTGCCGACGAGGTGCTTCCAGTCCTCGGCCCCGAGCTCGGTGTCGAGGCTGACGCCCTTGCCTTCCTTGTAGTGCTCCAGCGCCTCCTCGAAGGCGTGGTGCTCCACGCCGAGGACGACGTTCGAGTACATGGTGATGAAGCGGCGGTAGGAATCGTAGGCGAAGCGCGGGTCGCCGGCGCCCTGCGCCAGGGCCTCGACCGTGACGTCGTTGAGGCCGAGGTTGAGCACGGTGTCCATCATGCCCGGCATCGAGGCGCGGGCGCCCGAGCGGACCGAGACGAGGAGTGGGTTCTCCGGATCGCCGAAGCCGCGTCCGGTGAGCGCGCCGACGGCGTCCAGGGCGGCCTTGACCTGGCTCTTCAGCTCGTCCGGATACTGCTGTCCGTGGTCGTAATAGTACGTGCAGACTTCGGTCGTGATGGTGAAACCGGGTGGTACCGGAAGACCGAGATTCGACATCTCCGCGAGGTTCGCGCCCTTCCCGCCCAGGAGGTTGCGCATGGACGACTGGCCCTCGGCCTTGCCGTCACCGAAGGAGTAGACCCACTTGCCCATCTGTATCCGTCCGCTTGCAGGAGTGAACACTGCCCCATGCCTAACACGGCGGGTTGGACCATCTTCTGCTGCAACGCAAGATGAACGGCTTCTCCAGGCGGGCACCGCGTGACGCTTCGGGCCCGCTGTAACGGAGCCGTTGCCGGATCAGCCGAGCGCGCGGAAGACGCCGAGGCCGATCAGGCCGACCAGGATCAGGTAGATCGCCACGATGACGTTCAGCAGCCGCGGGACGATCAGGATCAGCACGCCGGCGGCCAGGGCGATGACGGGCTGAAGACTGGAGATCGTGATGGTCATGGGGCGCGCTCCGGCACGGCTTCAGGACTTGTCGGCGCCGCGCGGCGGCTCAGACGCGGTACTTGCCGTTGCGCCTGACCAGGACCTGCGTGCCTACGGGCACCCGCTCGTAGAGGTCGACGATGTCCTCGTTGAGCATCCGCACGCAACCGGACGACATCTGCTCGCCGATGCTCCAGGGCTCGTTGGTGCCGTGGATGCGGAAGAGGATGTCGCGGTTGCCCTGGTAGAGGTAGAGGGCGCGGGCGCCGAGGGGATTGTCGACGCCGCCCTTTCGGGTGCGTGGCAGGTCCGGGTTGAGGGAGACCATCGTGGTGGTGGGGCTCCAGTCGGGCCAGACACCCTTGCGCCCGACCCGGGCCTGGCCCTTCCAGGAGAAGCCGAGCTTGCCCACGCCGACGCCGTACTGCACCGCCGTCCCGTCCTCCTGCACCAGGGCGAGCTGCCGGTTGTCAATGTCGACGACGATCGTGCCGGGCTTCTCCGGACCGGTGTAGCGCACCACCTGCCGGCGATACTTCGGATCGAGCCGGGACTTGTCGACCAGGGGGACGTCGTAGGGCTTGTCCGGCATCGTGCCGGTGTACCAGGCCGCTTCGTCGTCCTGGGCCAGGTTCACGGGGCCACGGGACTGGCATGCCGCGAGGGGCGCGATCAGGATCAGGCCGAGGATGAGGCGGCGGGACGGCATGGACAGCTCCACGTTTCGACGCGTCGGAGGACGGCTCTGTCCCCTGACTACCGCTCCCGGGGCGCCGACGTTGTGTCATTCCCGCCGCAGGTAAGCAGTTGCGTGCTCGAGCAGCCCTGCGGCGGAGGCGTCCGAGATCGGATGATGACGGCGGGACGAGCCGGGCTGCGCCCCGCGCATTGCATCGCGCGAACGGGACTTCCATGATGGCTCCGGGCCGCCATGGGCTCCGGAGTACGGGTGACGATGGTCGAAACGCAGGTGCTTTCCGAGATCGATGCGGGCGCCCCTCTGGCCGACCTCGCCCCCGCCGTCCATCTCGACCACTGCGTCATCCACGTCACGGACTGGGAGCGCTCGAACGCGTTCTATCGTGACGTGATGGGGGCCGAGATCATCTCCCGCGGGTCGGCCTTCGTCTATCGCTTCGGCGGCGTCCAGCTGAACGTGCACGGGCCGGGGGTGAACGCGACGCCGCTGGCGCGGATCCCCGTGCAGCCGGGGAACAGCGATCTGTGCTTTCGCTGGTCGGGCACGATCGAGCAGGCCGCCGACCACCTCGCGTCGCTGGGCGTGACGATCGAGCTCGGACCCGTGGAGCGCAACGGTGCCGCCGGCGCCGGGGTGAGCCTCTACTTCCGAGACCCTGACGGCTCCCTGATGGAGTTCATCACCTACCCGGCCTCCCCGTAGGCACGCGGGCTCGGCCTTCGCCCTCAGCCCCGGCTCTGGGCGAGCTGCTGGTTGGTCTGTTCGAGGCGGAGCGCCAGTTCGCGCATCACCGCGATGGCGATGGGCGGGAACTGCGCCAGAAGTTCCAGGAAGACCGTCCGATCGATGCGCAGGGCCATGGCCGGATCGACGGCGGCGACGGTCGCCGAGCGCGGCTGGTCGGCGAGGATGCCCATCTCCCCGACGAGGGCGTTCGCGCCCAGCAGCGCCAGGCGAAAAGGACCTTGCGGTCCGTCGATGGAGACCTCCGCCGAACCTTCCAAGAGAAGATAGGCCGCATCGGCCGCGTCGCCCCGAGCGAAGAGCTGCTGGCCGGCCTCGAAATGCACGCGCTCGCTGGTGAAGGCGAGAAGCTTCAGGCGCGACGGCTCGACACCGCGGAACAGGGGCACCTGGCGAAGGGACGAAACCTCTGTCTCGAGGGTCATTGAGTCGGGCTCCCGTGACGCGACGTCCCTCCCGGTCCGGCACGATCCTGGCGCATCCAATGCGGGTCGGCGCCCCTTTGTCCAGACCCCGACGGCCCGCGGGCTGCAGCGCCCCCAGCGGAACCGATCCGCCTGGGCCTCAGCCCGTCAGAACAGCCTCCACATCTAACGGTTAAGCTTAAATTAATCGCCAATCCTCGGGGCCTGGACTGCTCGCTCCGCGATCAGATGAGGAACCATCGATATTGGCAAAGGTTGTCTTGGCAGTGAACGCAAAGCTGAGGAGGCGCTGATGGCATCAGGAAATTCCACCTCGAAGCGAGGTTTCGCATCGATGGACCTCGAACGGCAGCGGGAAATCGCGAGCAAGGGCGGCCGCAGCGTGCCGGCCGAGAAGCGCTCATTTTCGCAGGATCGCGAGTTGGCCTCGAATGCGGGCCGCAAGGGCGGTCAGTCGAGCGGCTCCGGCCGTCCCGGCGACGAGTAGCACACGTTTCGGCGCGTAGCCCTCAAGGGCTACGCGCCTTTTCCGTGCCCTCTCAATCTACGAAAACGCCCCGTTCGAGCAGAACGGGGCGTTTTCGTATGTCTCGATTGTTCGATCGGCTTCGGTCAGGTCATGCAACGGCCCGGCACCATACGACGGGCCTCCGGACCGGCCAGGGAACTGATGGCCCGCTCGCAGCCTTCCTGGAGCGGCTTGCGCAGCCGGAGCAGCTCCCTGTCGCTGGCCGTCCTCCCCAGAGCGGGAGCAACCGGCTCGGAACGCGGTGCCGCACTCGGAACGGATGCGAGATGCACATGGCCGACTGTTGCCGGAATGTCGCGGATTTCGGGATTTTCCTGCTGCGCAAGCGAAGCGACCGGTTTGGTTGCCGGCGCCCACTGATCGGCCGCCAGGCGGATCGTCGGATGGATCAGCAACGTCAGTACGGCGGCCGGTCCACTCACGCTGAGAAAGAAGCCAGACCGAGACATTGTCTTAATCTCCGCGCAGAGCTTGACAGGTTGTCAGCTCAACGCAGACCGGAAACAACGGTTCCTTAACCCTTTTGATCTGGATATCCAGTCCTTAAGGCGATGCGTCGCATTCTCTGGATTGCCGAGGCCATGACCCGGGGCCTCTCGGATCCCGTGGCGAATTTGCATCGGCACAGGAAAAAAGCGCTCGCCGAGATGCCGGCTCGGAACCGCTCCGCGCGCTGGTCGTTATCCCTGCACCCGGCCGCCTGGTCCTCCCCCGCATTCCCCTTGTGCATAGGCCGGAACCTTTCAGCGGGTCGGAGCAAATCCGACCCGTTTTTTTGTGCCGGTTTTCCGGGCGGCGGTGGCCCGTGAAGGTGGCGTGAAAAAACCCCGGCCGCTGGACCGGGGTTCGTTTCGTCGCTCGTAAGCCGATCCTAGCAGGCGGCCAATACGCGCTTGGCGGACGATCAGGCCGATTTGGCCTCGCGCCGCCGCGCGCTCTGCTGGAAGAACAGCGCCTGGCTGATCACCGCCGAGACGTTGGCGGGCTGGAAAGGCTTGGCGATGAGGAAGGCCGGCTCGGGCCGCTCGCCGGTGAGGAAGCGCTCGGGATAGGCCGTGATGAAGATCACCGGAACCTCGAAGGTCTTCAGGAGGTCGTTCACCGCGTCGAGGCCGGAGCTGCCATCGGCGAGCTGGATGTCGGCCAGGATCAGGCCCGGGCGCGTGCCGCCGGAGGCGATCTTGATCGCTTCGGTGCGGGTGCGTGCGACGCCGATCACGTTGTGGCCCAGGCCTTCCACGAGCGCTTCGAGATCCATCGCGATCAGCGGCTCGTCCTCGATGATGAGGATCTCGGTCGCCATGTCGGCGGCGAGCTCGCGTCCGGCTTCGTCCACGAGGTCGCGGACCTGGCTGACGTCGACGTCGAGGATGATCGCGGCATCCTCTTCGGAGAAGCCCTCGAGGCAGGAGAGCAGGAAGGCCTGGCGCGGCAGGGGCGTGATCTGACCGAGGCGGACTTCCGCCGGCAGATCGTGCTGAACCTGCTCGCTCTGGCCGTTCACCGAGAGCGAGTTCCAGATGCGGGTGAAGACGCGGAACAGGTCGGCCTTTACGTTGGAGCTGCGGCCGAGTGTCTCCGGCTCGTTTACGAGTGTTTCCAGCGTGGCTGCCACGTAGGCGTCGCCAGCAACCTGGCTGCCGGTCAGCGCCCGCGCATAACGGCGCAGGTACGGCAGATGCTGAACGACGAGTTGAGCTGTCGACATTATATCCCCTTGGCTTTGCCGTTCTATCGGGCGCCTCCGCCACAACGCGGAATGCAGGGCTCCGTTCCGCTGAGCGGGAACCGATTGTTCACACCAGCGTTGCAGGTGCAGCCATGGCCTATGTGAAGCCGCAAAACAATCGCGGCGATGTCGCTTGTCGACATCCAAGGGGACCGACGTATGGACGAAAACGGACCGGGTGCCGGCCCCTCACCCGAGGGTGCCGACCCGAAGACAGGCGACGCTTTGCCCGGGCAGGGCCTGAGTGATCATACTCAGAAGCGAATCGGGCTTCACCTGCGGGCCATGTACGACACCATCGTGCAACAACCGGTGCCGGATCGATTCCGCGATCTCATCGCCAAACTCGACGCCTCGGCCACCAATTCCGAGCCCTCGAGCTGAGGCGGTTCCCGTCGCACCTGCATTCCCTCCCTGGGCCGCATAGGTCCGTGGCGGCGCCTCCGCCCGTATCGAAAAAGGGCCGCTCTTCGTGAGCGGCCCTTTTCATGTCTTCAAACGTCCGGCGCGCCTGCGCCGAGGGACGTCAGAGCGTCGGCGAACGACCGCGCATCAGGCCGATCACGGCCGAGATGGCGAACAGGACGATCGCCACGAAGAACACGAGCTTTGCGGCTTCCATCGCCGTACCGGCAATTCCACCGAAACCAAGCAGCGCCGCGACGAGGGCGACGACCAGGAACGTAACGGCCCATCCGAGCATGTGACTCTACCCTTCATCAAGTACGGTGCAGCATCGGCTGCGACCTCATGACAGCATAACGCCAAGTTAGCGGGACGGTTCCTGGGTTCGTCACAGGTTCGCCACGTTTTCCCCGGGCGATGGACGGCACGTTTCACTCAGTTCTTCGATGGCGCCGCAGGGCGGAAACCAGGATCGGCGTCACAGAGCGTTGCGGCGGACGACGCGTCGCCAGACGAGACCGGCTAGGGCGAGGGCGAGGCCGTACTGCGCGAAGCCGTTCTCCGCGAGATCGCCGATCGATCCGTGCATCTGAAGCAGAAGGCGCGTCAGGCCATTCAGGACGATCACGGTGCCACAGAACAACGCTGACGCGGCTAGGATAGCGATGAAATCGGGCATGGCGGCGCATCCGGTTGACCCGGACACCTCCACGCAAAGCGTGCGCCAGAGCCCCGATCCTTCACGAATACGGGCTTCCGCCTCCCGGCCGTACGGCGGGGATGAACGCGCGTGTCAGGGGCGGCGCGACGCCGCCGGCTTCGGGCGGGTACCCGTCGTCGCCGGGGTCGGTGTGGCGGCCGGCTGGGCCGCGGGCGGGCGCGGCGTTTCCACGACGAGACGTTTGACCGGCCAGCCGTCGGCCCAACGCTCCATGTCGCTGAAGCGCGGGTTGGCTTTCAAGCCCGCGGCGTCTGTTCCACCGAAGGCCGCGGCCGCGGCGAGGTCGAAGGTCTTCCAATAGGCGAGATAGTCGAGGCTGTCGGCGCGGGAATTGTTGATCTGGGAGACCAGGGTGGTTTGCTCGCCGGTGAGGGCCATGTCGGGCGACCACTTGAAGGGCGGTGCCGGCTGCTTCGGGTCGCGGGGCGGCTCTGGCGGCAGCTTGATTGCCGATCCGTCATAGGCGGCATCCACGCCGGCCGGCGACGTCAGCGTCGCGGCCAGGGCGGGAAACCCATGGTCGTCCGAGAGGGCGCGCACGAACAGCTTGCGCTCGCTCGGCACGCCGCTGGCCTCCCGCAGAAGGCGTCGCCCCGCCAGGTCGGCAGCCCGCGCGTCCCGGTCGCCGATGACGGTGATGATCAGAGTCTCGGGCGCGATCCGGCCGAGATCGTGCAGGACGATCCCACGGGCACGTGCGTCGCTGGCGATACCGCCGGGCATGATCGCGAAGACGAGACGCGGGATCGGCAGGCCCTGCTCGGCCGCGTCGGCGGCGAGGTTGGCGGCGATCGGTGCGCCGGCGAGGTGCCCGATGACGGCGACCCGCTTCGGGTCGGGCTTGGCGTCGGCATCGCTCGCCAGGTCGGACAGCGTCGACTTGAGGATGCGCTCGGCGATCGCGCTCGCCTCCGACGGGCGCGTCCGGTTGAGGTCCTGAAAGCGCGGAAAGATGACGAGCGAGCCGGTTCGGGCGAGGTGGTCGATCCAGCTGCCGTAGGCCTGCGGATTGGGGGCCCCCCAAGCGTGAAGGAAGACGACGACCGGGCGGCCCTCGGCCGGTGCGGCGCCCGCCTTGTGGAAGACGAAGCTGCCGGAGCCGGCCTTGCCGAGGCCGCGCTTCACGACGGTTGCAGCGCGATCGCCGACCCCGCCGGGCCCTTCCGCGGGCTGGCTCGGCGGGGCGGCGGCGATGGCTGGAACGACCGCCGCCATCAGCGCGGCGAGGCCCAGAGCGGCAACGCCGAGGCTCAGTGTGAAACGCATGGACAGTCCGATGACGCGGCCCGTGAGCTTCGAAGGCCAGTCCTCGCGAAGCACGGATCGAATGTGGGCCGAACCATACGGCAATCCGACGCGTCTGAGTGCGGTATTCCCGCCGCACTGGGCCGGCGGAATGTGGGATTCAGCGCTTGAACTGGCCGCGCCGCTCGTCGATCATTGCCGCAAGACGCATCAGATCGTTGGGCTGCGTTGCGTCGGTAACCGCTCGATAGACGTCGCGAAGACTGCTTCCGAGTGTCGCGAGCATCCGATCTTCGGGCAAGGCGGTCAGGGACGACCACGCTTCATCCAAACGCTGGGCACGGACCGATGGGGCAAAGTTCATCGTCGGCTTTCGGGCCATCGCGCGGCCTCTCGATTGCGTGAACCCGGACAACGGTCAAGCGCCCCGATGTTTCCACTGATCTATGATAATTTCAGGTTCCGCGCAGAGGGGAGCCGATGACGTCCGGCCCGGAGGCTGCGTCGTCGGGGCGTCCGGCGGCCTCCTCGACCCAGGCCAGGATATCCGCCGCGCGCCAGGGCTTTGGAATGAACGTCGCCGAGACGCGCAGGTCACTGGGCTGGTCCCCGGCATCGCCGGAGGTCAGAAGGACCCGGACACGCGGCCAGGTGACGCCGATGATCCGGGCCAGTTCGAAGCCCCCGATCGGCCCCGGTGTGCGGACATCCGAGAAAACGACGCTGACCTCATCGCCCCGATCATTGAGGATCGCCAGGGCGCGTTCGGCCGTCTCGGCCTCGATCACCCGGAAGCCGGTCTCTTCGAGAAGCTCGGCCGCGAGGAACCGCTCATCTGGCTCGTCCTCGACGACGAGGATCACGGGACGTGCGTCAGATGGGGTCACTGCACTCATGGGTCCGGTACGCTCTTCGGGCCAGAACGGCGGGCCAAGTGCAATCTTGCGCCACGGAGGCGCGAAGCTGTCAATGTGGCGGAACCGACCAATAGCCCCGAAGGAACGCCGCGCAGGCCCGTTGTGCTTTCAGTGCCACGCTTTCGCGAGGTTTTTAGCCAACACCATGAGATTTGAGAAAGGCTAGGGCCCGCGCCCAACCGTCCTTCGCATCGCCTTCACGGTAGCTCGGCCGGTAATCCGCATGAAATCCATGCGGCGCGTCCGGATACACGACGAGCTCCACCGACTTGCCAGCGGCCTTGGCCTTGTCCCGCGCGGCTTCCACAGCCGGGACCGGGATGCCGGTATCCGCGCCACCGTACAGGCACAGGAGCGGTGCGTTGATGTCCGCCGCCAGATCCGTGGCCGTGCGAGGCTGGATCTCGGTGCGCTCACCGCCGACGGGTCCGTACCACGCGACCCCCGCCTTGAGGTCCTTCCGGTGGGCGGCGTAGAGCCAGACGCCACGGCCGCCGCGGCACCAGCCCATCGTTCCGATCCGTGACGGATCCCCATGCGAGGCCGAGACCGCCCAGTCCGCGGCGGCGTCCAGGTCGGCGATCCATTGGGCGTCCGGAGTCTTCGAGATGACATCGCGAATGATCACCTTCGCGTCCGTCATGGTCGAAAGATCGCCCTGGCGGGCATAGAGCTCGGGAGCGACCGCACAGTAGCCGACCTTAGCGAGCCGGCGGCAGATATCCTTGATGTAGTCGTGAACGCCGAAGATCTCTTCGATGACGAGGATGACCGGAAACGGCCCCTCTCCCTTCGGCATGGCCCGGTATCCGGGCATCGGGCCATCGGCGGCGGGGATCTTCACTTCACCGGCTTCGATGTCCTCGGCGTCGGTCCTGATGACCTGGGCCTCGACGGAACTCGTCGCGAGGGTCAGCCCCGTCATCAGGCTCGTCATGACGAAACCGCGCCGGGAAAAGGGCGGTGTCAGGAGTCCGTCGAGGCCCTCGAGCGGCATGGTGTCAGCGCGATGATCCGACGTGTGCGACATGGTGTTCCCGGGGCGAACTGGGAGAAGCGATCGCGCGGGACGAAGACATCCTGGATCGCAACCGGGAAGTTAGGGCTCGGCGCCGCGCCGAACAGTCTCAGAGGGCCACGCGCTGGCGTGCCGCCTCGCCCGTCCGCGGATCGGCCAGCGAACCTGCGCGCCGCGTCGCCGAACGGGCCTCGCCGGCCGGGGTGCGCTTCCGGGCCACCCCGGAACTCGCCGGCTTGGGCCGAACGAGATCGCCCAGGGGCACGAAGCCCGCGTCGCCCCGTCGCGTCCCGGCGCCGGCGACCACCCCGAAGGCGATCGCGAAGGACTGCGAGAGGCCGGAATCCATCTCGACCCCGAATGCCGACACGGCGGCGAGGAACGCTTCCCGGAAGCTGCGCAGTGTGCACCAGCTCTTCTCGGCCAGATGCATCGGCCATTCCCAGAGTTCGCCCCGCCGCTGGGAAACCATGTCACGCGCGATGAAATAGCCGGTCTCGCGATGCTCGAGGCCGTCGGCGGCGACGCACCAGTCAGCGTTCTCGAACAGGATCGCCGTCGGCTGGCACCCATGGTCGGGAGACAGGTCGTCGAGAGGCAGATCGTCCAGAGGCGAGTCGTCCAAGGGCAGGTCGAACATGATGTCCCCTCTTCGCCAGCTTCGGAGCCGCCGCGTGGCCGTCCCGAAATGGATCAGAACATTGGGGGAACAGTGGGGATAAATCGATCGAGCGTCAAGGGTTTGTTCTTGGTGTGTTCGATCGGAGCAAAGGCAGCCCTAGCGCGGCGTCCGCTCGAACAGCGCATGCTCCACCCGATCGCCGGCATGGATCCGGAGACGCGCGGCCGTTCCGGCGTTCAGCTCCAACACGGAGAGAACCGGCTCGTTCGAAGGGATCACCTTGGTGGAGAGCGGCTCGGTATCAGCGGCGATCTTGGCGATGGTGCCGTCGGCCCGGATGAACAGCATGTCGAGCGGCAGGTAGGTGTTCTTCATCCACATGGCCACGGGCGCCGAGGCCTGGAAGTCGAACAGCATGCCGTGGTCGGGCGCCATGGTGCGCCGGTACATCAATCCGCGCGAGCGGTCGGCATCGGTGCGCATCACCTCGACGGCGAAGACGTGCCGCCCCTGGCGGCCGACGATGCTCAGCGGCTCGGTCGGCCCGGAGGCCGCATCCTGCGCCGTCGCGTGGCCGAGGAGCAGCCCGAACAAGGCGAGGGCGAGGAGCGCGCGAATCCCGTCGCGCCAATCGATCAAACGTCGCGTGACCACCGGACCATCCGTCAGTGTGAGGCGGGCAGTGCACCGTCGAGGAGCCGAACTTCGGCGGCCATCTTGCCCTTGGAACCATCGCCGTAGCGGACGAGAACGGTCTCGCCCGGCTTGAGTTCGGCGATTCCGTAACGGCGGAGCGTCTCCATGTGAACGAAGATGTCCGGCGTCCCGTCGCCGCGGCTGAGGAATCCGAAGCCGCGCAGGCGGTTGAACCACTTCACCACGGCGGTTTCGAGGCCGCTGGTCGGCGTGACGGTGACGTGGGTGCGCGGCAGGGGCAGTTCGGAGGGATGGAGCGCGGTGGACTGATCGAGGGAGATGACCCGAAAGGCCTGCCAGCCGCGGGGCCGCTCCGTGGCCTCCACCACCACGCGGGCTCCCTCGCTGGCGCTCTGATGCCCGTCCCGACGCAGGCAGGTGATGTGGAGGAGCACGTCGGCCGAGCCGTCGTCCGGCACGATGAAGCCGAAGCCCTTCGCCACGTCGAACCATTTGATCCGGCCCGATACCTCCGTGAGGTCGAGCGGGCGCTGCGCCTCGGCGCCCTGGCCCTCGACGGCGCGGGTGTCGTCCTGCTCTCCCGACGAACGCTGCCCGAAGGGGCCTGAACCGAACTCGTCAGACATGTAAGCAACCCACACCGAATCACGTCTCGCGACCCGCACCAGAGATTAACAAAGTCATGACTCGGCGGAAGCCCGTTTGGCGATCCTCGTTGGACTTCGATGCCGCATTGTTCGGCAGGGCGGTGCGGGGGCAACAGCAGACCCCCGACGATCGCGCCCCAAGCTCGCGCTGAGCTTCAGTATTTTTGGGCTCGGATCGTCGGCGGTCAAAATTTGTTAGCCTAGGGCGCGGAAAAGCTGCAAAGTCTGTCAGCGACCCTGGACCGTCGCGACGGCTCGGGATCGATGCTAGGGCCTGCGCGATGATGCGCCCGCCCCTCTCCTCCGCTGCGTCCCGCTTCCGGTACGCGACCCTCGATGTCACGCGCGGCATCGCCCTCGCGGCCATGGCGCTCTACCACGCCACCTGGGATCTCGGGGCGGTGCGTCTCACGCCCGAAAACTATGCGCTGACGCCGTCGGGCCGTCTCGCCGCACACGGCATCGCCGGAAGCTTCCTGCTCCTCGTGGGGATCGGGCTCGTGCTGATGAACGGCGAGCGCATCGCGGCGCGGCCGTTCGTTCTGCGGCTGGCCCGGATCACCGGTGCGGCGCTGCTCGTGACCGTCGCGACGGTCGTCACCGATCCGTCCAGTTACATCTTCTTCGGAATCCTGCACTGCATCGCCGTATCGAGCGTGCTGGCGCTGCCCTTCCTGCGGGTCCTGCCGCGCTGGGCTTCGGTTCTCGCCGCGGCGCTCGTCCTGGCAGGGCCGCACCTGATCTCGGGCGGGATCCTCGATGCGCCGATGCTGTCCTTCCTGGGACTCGGGCGCGCCATGCCGCAGACCAACGACTACGTACCGCTGTTTCCCTGGTTCGGACTGGTTCTCGCCGGTGTCGCGACGGCCCTGTACGGCCTGGCCGCCGTCCGCCGCTCGCGGCTCGCGACCTGGACGCCCACCGGCCGCCTTGCGCGGGGGCTGGCCTGGGCCGGGCGCCACAGCCTGGCGATCTACCTGATCCACCAGCCGATCCTGATGGGACTTTTCCTGGGGCTGGTGACCGTGACGGGCCCGCACCCGCAGGCGGGAGTGGCCGAATTCCGGGCGCTCTACGTGCGCAACTGCGTCGCGACGGGGGGCGAGACACAGGCCTGCACCCGCGCGGCGGCCTGCGTCTCCGATGCGTTCCGCCGGGAAAACCTCTGGGCGGACCGGCCGCGCAGCTTCACCGCCGAGGAGCGCCTGCGGGCCCAGGGCCTGTCGCAGGGCTGTTACGAGGCAGCGGAGGGAACGGCGCCGGCTCCGTGAATCCGGCGCGCGATCTTCCGGTGCGGTCGGTCCTTTGGGTCAGTCCTTGGCGCGCTCCACGTAGGAGCCGTCCTCGGTCATGATCACCACGCGGGTGCCGACGGCGATGTGCGGCGGCACGGCGGTACGAACGCCGTTGGAGAGGATCGCGGGCTTGTAGGACGAGGAGGCCGTCTGGCCCTTCATCGCCGGCTCGGTCTCGGTGACTTCGAGGACGACGCGCTGCGGCAGATCGAGGGTCAGCGCCACGCCGTTATGAGTCGAGACCATCACGGCCATGCCTTCCTGAAGGTACGGGGCGGCATTGCCGACGACGTCCTTGGGGATCGCGACCTGATCGTAGTTCTCGGGGTTCATGAAGTGGAAGCCCTCGCCGTCCTCGTAGAGGAAGGTGTGCTCCCGGTCCTCGACGAAGGCGCGCTCGACCGATTCGGTGGTGCGGTAGCGCTCGGACACCTTCACGCCATCGGTGATGCGGCGCATGTCGAGCTGGGTCACCGGGGTGCCCTTGCCGGGGTGGATGTTCTCGACCGTCAGGATGACGTAGAGCTTGCCATCCTTGTCGACGACGTTGCCCTTGCGGAGCGTAGAGGCGATCACCTTCACGGGGTCTGGTCCTGCTGTGTTCGTTGAGAAAAACGACTTGGCACCCCGACGCGGATCTCTCCGCGGGAGCGACATCTTGGCTCCGCCACTAACCTATCCGCGCCACCGTTGCCAGTCGCTCCGCGAGACGCCACTCCCGAGACGTCGATTCCAGGTCTGAAGCAGGTCGCAAAGCTCGCCGCATGAACACCCCCTCCCCCTGGTGGGCGCCCCATCGCCACGCCGACCGCCGGCCAGCCCTGATGGTGCGCAACCGCATCGTCGCGGCCTTCCGGGCGCGTTTCGCGGCGGCCGACTTCGTCGAGGTCGAGGCGGCCGCGCTGCAGGTCTCGCCCGGCAACGAGGCCCATCTCTCGGCCTTCGCCACCGAGGCCCTGGGTCCGGACGGCGCACGGCAGGCGCTCTACCTCCACACCTCGCCGGAATTCGCCTGCAAGAAGCTCCTGGCCGCCGGCGAGTCGCGCCTTGTCAGCTTCGCCCGCGTCTACCGCAACCGCGAGCGGGGGCCCCTTCACCACCCGGAATTCACCATGCTCGAATGGTACCGGGCCGGGGCCGACTACACCGCGCTGATGCGCGACGGGGCCGAGCTCCTGGCGCTCGCCGCGGAGACGGCGGGGGTCCCGACGCTGCGCCATCGCGGTCGCACGGCCGATCCCTTCGCGAAGCCCGAGCGGGTGACCGTGGCGGAGGCCTTCGCCGCGCGTGCCGGCATCGACCTCCTCGCCACCATCGATGCCGACGGCACCACCGACCGTGCGGCGCTCGCGGCGGCCGTGTCCGGGGCCGGGCTCCGGGTCGCCGCTGACGACACCTGGGCCGACCTGTTCAGCCGGGTCCTAGTGGCGCGGATCGAGCCGCATCTCGGGCTCGGGCGCCCGACGATCCTGTGCGAGTACCCCGTAAGCGAAGCCGCCCTGGCCCGGCCGAGTCCGCGCGACCCGCGCGTGGCCGAGCGCTTCGAGCTCTATGCCTGCGGCGTCGAACTCGCCAATGCCTTCGGCGAGCTCACGGATGCCGAGGAGCAACGCCGGCGCTTCACGCTCGAGATGGCCGAGAAGGCGCGCGTCTACAGCGAGTCCTATCCCATCGACGAGGATTTCCTCGACGCCCTGGCGATCATGCCGGAGGCGAGCGGAATCGCCCTCGGCCTCGACCGCCTCGTCATGCTGGCGACCGATGCCCGCCACATCGAGGATGTACTCTGGACGCCGGTGGTGGGGACGGCGCGATGAGTCCGTCCCTGCGTCGGCCGGCCGACCTCGCCCGCGTCGGGCTCGTTGCCCCCGCCGACCTTCCGGCCCTGGAGGCCGTGGCGGCCCGCTATGCCGTCTCCGTCACCGCCGACATGGCCGAGCTGATTGATCCGCACGATCCGGCGGACCCGATCGCCCGGCAGTTCCTGCCCCGGGCCGAGGAATTGCAGACGCAGGATCAGGAGGCGGCCGACCCCATCGGCGACGGGGCCCACAGCCCCCTGCCTGGCCTGGTCCATCGCTACCCGGACCGGGTGCTCCTGAAGCCGCTGCATGTCTGTCCGGTCTATTGCCGCTTCTGCTTCCGGCGCGAAATGGTCGGGCCGGAGGGCCTCGGGACCCTGGGCGAGGCCGATCTTGCCCGGGCCCTCGCCTACATCGCTGAACGGCTCGAGATCTGGGAGGTCGTGGTCACCGGGGGCGACCCCTTCGCCCTGGCGCCGCGCCGGCTGGCCCAGATCGCCGCCGCCCTCGCGGCGATCCCGCACGTGCGGGTGTTGCGCATCCACACCCGGGTTCCGGTGGTGGACCCCGGCTCGGTCGGCGCGGAGCTCATCGAGGCCCTGAAGCGATTCGAGGGGGCGGTGTTCGTCGCGCTGCATGCCAATCACCCGCGCGAGTTCACCCCGGCGGCTTGCGCGGCCGTGGCGCGCCTCGTCGATGCCGGCATCCCGATGGTGAGCCAGACGGTACTGCTCGCCGGGATCAACGACGATCCGGAGACCCTGGCCCTGCTGATGCGGCGCTTCGTCGAGAACCGGATCAAGCCCTACTACCTGCATCACGGCGACCTCGCACCCGGGACCAGCCACCTGCGCACGGATCTCGGCGCGGGCCGCGACCTCGTCCGGGCGCTGCGCGGACGCCTCTCGGGTCTCGCCCAGCCCCTCTACGTGCTCGACATCCCGGGCGGGTACGGCAAGGTCCCGGCCGGGCCCGATTATCTCGCCGAAGCCGGCGTCGGATGGCGGGTGACCGACCCGCAGGGAGCCGTCCACGACTATCCGCCCAAGGCGTGCGAGCCGTGAAGCGGCAGGTGCGTTGACACGCCTCCGGCGCCAAGCTTTTGATGCGAAAGCGGTGTCGTGGGACGGTCCGGCCTGATCCGGGTGCCGCCCATTTTGAAAGTCTTCGGGGAGCCGGATGGGTGTGTTTCAGGAGTTCGTCGGGCGCTTCTCCCAGACCATGGGCGCCTATCTGGGCGACCGGGCGCTGATGGAGGCGGCGGTCTCGGCCTCGGCCAACGTCATCCTGGCGGATTACGAGATCGACGAGGAGGAGATCGAGGTCGCGCTCGCCGGCATGCGGTCCAATCCGATCCTCGAGCGCGGTTACGACACCCTCAAGCTGGAGGCCGAGCTGTTCGAGGGGATCGCCCGCGCCCGTACCCGCGCCGGCCGCGCCGAGAACCTGCACTTCGTCGCCGCCATCGCGGAGCGCGAGATCGCCCAGCGCACCAGCGTGTTCCTGATCGCCGCGGACGTCGCCGATCAGGCCGGAATCAGCGAGCCGGAGCACGCGGCCCTGGCCGAGATCGCCGCGGCGCTCGGCGTGGACAAGGACGCGCTGCTCGGCTCCGTCCGGAAGGCCTGAGGTTCAGTCGGCGACGCGGCTAGTCACCAGGGCGGCGTCCTTCTCCACCTGGCGCTCGAAGCGACGCGGCAGCAGGTTGGAGCGGTCCATCCGGCGCAGGCCCAGGACCATCAGGACCAGGGCG
This sequence comes from Methylobacterium sp. Leaf88, assembly GCF_001422795.1. Taxonomy (NCBI): domain Bacteria; kingdom Pseudomonadati; phylum Pseudomonadota; class Alphaproteobacteria; order Hyphomicrobiales; family Methylobacteriaceae; genus Methylobacterium; species Methylobacterium sp. Leaf88. The sequence goes on from NZ_LMMK01000012.1 coordinate 171,911, forward strand.
ATTCCAGCGAAGGGCGCCCCGACGATGAGCGCCGCCAGGATCTCGGATCTGATCAGGGCGGCGATGCCCTTCACCAGCGCCACGAACAGCATCACCAGGGCGGCGACCACGAGGGTGAGCGCGGTGCCGAATCGGGCGACGAGGCCGAGGATCGCGCGGATGTTCCCGTCCGTCTCGCGCCGCATCAGCTCGAGTTCCTGGCCGACGAGGTCGCCGCCATGGCGCAGGCCCTCGCTGATCAGGCGGCCAAGGCTCGGCGTCGGTCGTGCCATCGGGACGGTCCTCCTCGTTGGGGGTAGGCGCCCCGGCGAGACGGGACCCTGATGGCCACAACCGTGGCGGTTCGATCCCGTTCCAACGGAACGAGGCCGACCTAGGCTGCCTCGCCGGCCTGCACCTCGGCGATGGCCTGGGCGATCGCGTCGATCAGCCTGGTGTCTTCGCCCGCCATGGCGTCCATCGAGGCCATGCGGCCGACGACGGTGGCGGCGATGCTCTCCTCCACCGTGCCCTCGGCGAGGGCGTAGTAGATCGTCGCCTGCTGTCCGTCCCGGTGGCAGCGGCCCTCGATCTGCGTCAGCTGGATCGCGCTGTGGCGCAGGTCGTGGACGATGAGCGCGCGCGGCTTCTCGCCCCCCGGCAACTCGTGGGCATGCAGGGAGATCGATTCCGTCACGGTGAAGATGACGGCGTCGAGCCCGCCGGTCTGGAAGGCGAGCCGTACGGCCTCGTTCGCCTCGCCCGACTGCGTGCCCGTGATCGCGTCGGCCCGCCAGCCCGCCGCCCGCATCGCCTCGACCAGCGCGGAAGCCGTCTCCAGGAAGGCCACCGAGATCGCTACCGCCTGGCCGTCCTCCATCAGGAGGTCGGCAAAGGCCGTGGTGCCCGAGACCCGGAGCAGACTCGCCTTCTGGCGGAATCGCAGGTCCGCCGCCCAGCCGGCCGGCTTGCGGGTGCTGCCACCGAGGAGGCCCCATTCCCGGCGGAACTCGCGCCAGGTCGCGTCGTAGAGGCGGCGTTCGGACGGCGTGAGGGCGACCGCGCTCAGGGCGCGCTGCACCTCGGGCCACCCGGCGATGTCGCCGGGGCGCCGGCGCAGGCCGATCGCCCCCTCCCCCTTGAACAGCAGGTCGGCCATCACCGTGCAGTCGCGTGGGTTCGCGTCCCAGGACCAGTTGGTCCAGCGGCCCTTGGCCCGGCCGATCCCGAGGTGCTGCATCAGACCTCGGAAGTCCGCCAGGGTCGCTGTGGGCTGGCCCGCGGCCTCACCCAGCAGGCGCCCGAGATAGGAGAGCTCGTGCGGGGCCTGGCCGGCGGTGGCGCTGAGATAGATCGTGAAGGCGGCCGCCTCCGCGATCTGCCGGCAGACGAGGCTCTGCTGGGCGTACGGGTTCCGGATCCGGTGACTCTCGTCGAAGACCACCAGGGACCAGGTTTGCTTCGGTGTGCCATGCCGGGCGAGCGCATTGTTCTTTGCCCGGGTCGAGCGCCGGTTGCTGGCGGGAGGCGGCGCCATCAGCGCCTTGGTGCGCTCGTAATTGATGAGCGTCACCGCCTTCTCGCCGAGATGCGCCAAGGCGATCGTGCGCCGCCACTGGGGCATCGCGCCCTTGGGACAGACGATGAGGACATCGCGCTCGGGCATGGCCGCCACCGCGCTCCAGACCGACAGGGTCTTGCCGAGGCCGGTCGTGTCGCCGAGCAGAAATCCTGTCCGGCCGGCAGCACGTGCAGCCAGGATCGCGTCGCGCGCCGAACGCTGATGCGGGCGCGGAACCAGGTGTTCACTGGCAACCATCAGGCGACCGGTCCGCGGATGCGATCCGAGCCGGATTTTTTTCTCTTCTCGGCTGCGAAAGCAGGCTCGCGAAGTCTTGGCACAGCCCTCACCATCTTTTGAAAAACTCGGAACTGTTCAGGTTGTGCTTTTGTTAAGGGGTCATCTCGGCGCGCCGTCGGGCGCCTCACCCGGAGACATCGATGCCGACGATCCCTTTCTCCGCAGCCACGCGCACTGTCGCCGCTCCCGTTTTCGGACTGATGATGCTCACGCTTCCGGCGTGCGCTCAGAGCGCCGATGGCGGCCTGTTCGACCTGCTCTTTGCGCCCGCACGGCCGGCGCAGCAAGCCGCGCCCGCGCCGGTGGCCGATCCCGGCTTCGACTATCAGCAGGCCCGTCGCTCGATCCGAAAGGCCACGCGCCAGCGTCCGAAGATCCGCTACGCCGCGCTTCCCAAATCCGAGCCCCTGCAGATCAAGGTCACGGACCGCCAGACCCCGCTCGACATGAAGGCCGGCCCCGCGGCCGCCTTCATGAAGGACGAGACCCTCCGCCCCGGCGATATCGTGGTGATGAAGGACGGCGCGAAGGTCTTCACCGGGCGGCCCGATGACCGGCACACCGTTCGCGACTTCGAGAGCGTCGGGCGCTCGGAATTCGTCGATCGGCGCACCCGCAACCAGCTCGCCGCGATGATGCTGCCGATCGGAGCTCTCCCAGTGGAGCAGGCCCGCAAGATGATGGCGCAGGCGCGCAAGGTGATGCCCGCGAGCGTCGACCAATCCGTGAAGCCGGAATTGACGGCGATGCGCGTCATCAACCCCTGGAAGACCAACCCGTAGGGCGGATCAGGCTGCCCGGACCGTGACCAGGAAGCCGTCAACTTCCCGGCGCAGGGCCGAGGCCTGACGGGCGAGATCGCTCGCGGCGGTGAGCACCTGAGCCGACCCGCTGCGGGCGGAATCCGCCGCCTCGCGGACACCGACGATGTGGCCGGATACGGCCCGGGTGCCCTCGGACGTCAGGATCGTGTTGCGGGCGATCTCCTGCGTGGCCGCTTCCTGTTGGTCGACGGCCACCGAGATGTCCTCCGAGATCCGGCTCAGGCGTTGGATGACGTCGGTGATTCCACCGATGGCCGTCACGGACGCGTCGGTCGATTGGGCGATCTCGCCGACCTTCGCGGCGATCTCTTCGGTGGCCCTGGCTGTCTGGGTCGCGAGGCTCTTCACCTCTGCGGCGACGACCGCGAATCCGCGCCCGGCCTCGCCGGCTCGTGCCGCCTCGATGGTGGCGTTCAGCGCCAGGAGGTTGGTCTGGGCCGCGATGCTGGTGATCAGGCCGACGATCTCGCCGATGCTGCTCGCCGCTTGGGCCAGGCGATGGACATCCTCCGCCATCCGCGCCGCATCGCGCTCCGCCTCGCCGGCGACCGCGCTCGAGGCCTCGACGCGGTTGCCGATCTCCCGCACCGATGCGCTGAGCTCCTCCGTGGCCGCCGCCACGGTGTCGGCCGTGGCCGCGGTTTCCGCCGAGGCTGCGGCCACGGACCCACTCAGGGATGACGTGTCGGTCGCGGCCTGGGTGAGGGCATAGGCCGCCGTTTCGAGCTGGCTCGCGGCGGCCGACACCGCCTCGACGATCCCGCTGGCCTGGGCCTCGAAGCGATCGGCCAGTGCCACCATCTCGGCGCGGCGGGCCGCCGCGGCGTGGGCGGTGAGGTGGTCGGCTTCCTTGGCGATGCGCCGGCGCTCGACCACGCTGGCCTGGAAGTCGACGGCCGCTGCCGCGATGGCGCGAACCTCGCGGGCGCCGTTCTGCGGGATCGGGCCGGCTTCCTCGCCTCGGCCGATGGCTGTCAGGGAGGCGGCGATGCGGGTGAGCGGACGGGCGATGGCGGTCCCGAAGGCGAAGGCGAGGCCGCACGAGAGGACCAGGATCGCGAGTCCCACGGCCATCCAGACCAGGACGCTCCGCTCGGCATCGGCGCGCGCGTCTCCGGCGGCGGCTCCGAGATCCGCGGTGAGCCGGTCCTCGATCGTCTTGAGCGTATCGATGCGCTTGGTCGCGAGGCGGAACCAGGCGGGCGCATCGGTGAAGGCGAGCGGCGTGCCGGGGGGCGTGTCGAGAACGAGGCGGCGGAGACGATCGACCTCCCGGGCCGCGGGCGCAGCCTTGCCGGCATCGAGGAGGGCCACCTGTTCCGGCTCGGCCCCAAGGCGGAACAGGGATTCGTAGGTGCCCTGGCCCGCGCTCAGACCCGCCAGGCGCTCGTGGCCGGCAAGATCGATCTGGCCGGCGCCGAAGATCGCCGAGGCCGCGGCCCGCTCCTGGCCCGCCAGCTCCTTGAGGGCGAGGAACGACGAGTAGGAACTGATGCGGGCGGCGAGATCGGCGCTGGCGGCGACCTGGGAAACCTCGCGCACCAAGTCGAGCGCGTTGGCGATCACCCCCGAATAGAGCCCCATGTTCTGGGCCGGCGTGCGACCGAGCCCGTCGACCGCCGCGCGGTGGGGGACGATCGCCGCCAGCTGCTCGGTCAGCGCCGCATTGCGACGGGCGACGCCGGCTCCTAAGGCGGCGAGGTCGAGGCCGGCCCGGCCCGCGTCCAGGGCTGCCCGGGCGGCATCGGTCCGCAGGCGCTGCGCATCGAGTTCGGACCGAAATTTGGTCCCCTTGGCGGCGAGATAGAGACTCGATGCCCCGCGCTCCCGCTGGGCTTCGTGCACCAGGGCGCTGACCTGGCCCGCCATGCCGACGAGGTCCTGCACATGGACCATTCGGGTCCGAGCATTCATCCGCTCGGTGATGGCAAGGCCCACGACCATCGCAAACGCAAGACATGGAGCGAGTGCAACCAGAAGAATCCGAATGCGCAGCGATGAAAAAAGACCAGCGGACATCACATGAAACCTGCTTCGAAACGCTGCGGCACTGTCGGAGCAGCCGGTAAAAGTTGTGTTTCAAATTTATCTTATGATCAATTTTTGGTCGGTCCCTTCAATTTTTAGGCAGGGCGGGTCGGGAGCTTCAGCGAACCATCCAGTTGCTTCGTGATCCGCTTCTCTCACGCGTCCGCTGGACCGCGAAGCAACCGATTCTTCTACTGAGGCGGCAGGGGTCGGCCCAATCCTCAGCCGAAGCCGCGGGGGCCGCGTCTTCCAAACCGTCGGCAGCGAACTTCCTTATGCCATTCGGTGCGGTCGCGGCGGCTGAAACCTCTGCCGGAAGGCCGCGATATTGTCCGCGTACGCTTTTTGTTCTAGCTGAAGAGCGGCTATGCGTGGCGCGCGCCTTGCCCGACGCGGTGGTGCGCCCGACATGCCGCAGGGGCTCCGGTCGAGTCCCGACGAGTTCCGCGCCGAAGACGTTCCGAAGAGACTCCATGGCCAAAGCCAAAGCCGCTGCCAAGACATCGCAAGCCGAGGCCGAGCGGGTCGAAGCCAAGATCGAGGCGCTGTTCGACGGGGCTCGCGACGCGCGGGTCATCTCGGTGCGCGGCGCGCGCGAGCACAATCTGAAGAACATCGACCTGACGATTCCCCGCGATCGCCTCGTTGTCTTCACGGGTCTGTCCGGTTCCGGTAAGTCGTCGCTCGCCTTCGACACCATCTACGCCGAGGGCCAGCGCCGCTACGTCGAATCCCTCTCGGCCTACGCGCGCCAGTTCCTGGAGATGATGTCGAAGCCCGATGTCGACCAGATCGACGGGCTCTCGCCGGCGATCTCCATCGAGCAGAAGACCACCTCGAAGAACCCGCGCTCGACGGTCGGCACCGTCACCGAGATCTACGACTACATGCGCCTGCTCTGGGCGCGGGTGGGCATTCCCTACTCGCCCGCGACCGGGCTGCCGATCGAGAGCCAGACCGTCAGCCAGATGGTGGACCGCGTCCTGGCCCTGCCGGAGAAGAGCCGACTCTACCTCCTGGCACCGGTGATCCGTGGCCGAAAGGGCGAGTACCGCAAGGAGATCGCCGAGTTCCAGAAGAAGGGCTTCCAGCGCCTGCGGATCGACGGCGAGTACTACGCCATCGACGACGTGCCGAAGCTCGACAAGAAGCTGAAGCACGACATCGACGTGGTGGTGGACCGGATCGTGGTGCGGGCGGACATCGCGGCGCGGCTGGCCGATTCCTTCGAGACCGCCCTGGAACTCGCCGACGGCATCGCCCTGATCGAGTTCGCCGAGACGCCGGAGGGCGCGGCGCCGCGGGAGGCCATTACCTTCTCGTCGCGCTTCGCCTGCCCCGTCTCCGGCTTCACCATCGCGGAGATCGAACCGCGGCTCTTCTCGTTCAACAATCCCTTCGGCGCCTGCCCGACCTGCGGGGGCATCGGCCACGAGATGCGGATCGACCCGGAGCTCGTGATCTCGGATGCCAAGCTCAGCCTGAAGCGCGGTGCCGTCGGTCCCTGGGCGAAGTCGACCTCTCCCTATTACGGCCAGACCCTCGACGCGCTGGCCCGCCACTTCGGCTTCAAGACCACGGTCGCCTGGGCCGATCTGCCGACGAAGGCCCGGGACGTGATCCTGTCCGGCACCGGTTCTGAATCGGTCCGCTTCGCCTACGACGACGGCATGCGCGCCTACGAGGTGAACAAGCCCTTCGAGGGCGTCATCCCGAACCTGGAGCGGCGCTACAAGGAGACCGAGAGCGACAGCTCGCGCGAGGAGATCGCGCGCTTCATGAGCGAGACGCCCTGCGCCACCTGCGGCGGCAAGCGCCTGAAGCTCGAAGCACTCTCGGTCAAGATCGCGATGCAGGATGTGGGCGAGATCACCGCCCTCTCGGTCCGAAATGCCCATGCATGGTTCTCGGAGCTGCCGGGCAAGCTCACCGAAAAGCAGAACGAGATCGCTTACCGGATCCTCAAGGAGATCCGCGACCGGCTGACCTTCCTGATCGATGTCGGGCTCGAGTACCTGACGCTGGCGCGCGGTTCCGGCTCGCTGTCCGGCGGCGAGAGCCAGCGCATCCGTCTGGCCTCCCAGATCGGCTCCGGGCTGACCGGCGTGCTCTACGTGCTGGACGAGCCGTCCATCGGCCTGCACCAGCGCGACAACGAGCGCCTGCTCGGCACGCTGAAGCGCCTGCGCGACCTCGGCAACTCGGTGATCGTGGTCGAGCACGACGAGGACGCGATCCTGCAGGCCGACTACGTCGTGGATGTCGGCCCGGGCGCCGGCATCCATGGCGGACGGATCATCGCCCAGGGCACGCCCGAAGAGGTGCTGAAGAACCCGGATTCGCTGACCGCCAAGTATCTCACCGGCGAGATGAGCGTGCGGGTGCCGACGGCGCGTCGCAAGGGACGGAAGGGCACGCTCAGCCTCGTCGGGGCCCGGGGCAACAACCTCAAGAACGTCTCTGTCGACATCCCGCTCGGCACCTTCACCTGCATCTCGGGTGTCTCCGGCGGCGGCAAGTCGACCCTGATCATCGACACGCTCTACAAGGCGGTGGCGAAATCCCTGAACGGTGCCCTGGAGCACCCGGCGCCCTTCGAGCGGCTCGACGGGCTGGAGCATCTCGACAAGGTCATCGATATCGACCAGTCGCCGATCGGCCGGACCCCGCGCTCCAACCCCGCCACCTACACCGGCGCCTTCACGCCGATCCGCGACTGGTTCGCGGGCCTGCCCGAGGCCAAGGCGCGCGGCTATCAGGCCGGGCGCTTCTCCTTCAACGTGAAGGGCGGACGCTGCGAGGCCTGTTCCGGCGACGGCGTCATCAAGATCGAGATGCACTTCCTGCCGGACGTCTACGTCACCTGCGACGTCTGCAAGGGCCGCCGTTACGATCGCGAGACCCTGGAGGTGAAGTACCGCGACCACTCGATCGCCGACGTCCTCGATATGACCGTCGAGGAAGCCGCCGACCTGTTCAAGGCGGTGCCCACCATTCGCGAGAAGATGGAGACCTTGGCCCGGGTCGGCCTCGGCTACGTCAAGGTCGGGCAGCAGGCGACCACTCTGTCGGGCGGTGAGGCGCAGCGGGTGAAGCTTTCGAAAGAGCTGTCCAAGCGCGCCACAGGCCGCACGCTCTACATTCTCGACGAGCCGACGACGGGACTGCACTTCCACGACGTCGCCAAGCTCATGGAGGTGCTCCACGAGCTCGTCGACCAGGGCAACACCGTGGTGGTGATCGAGCACAACCTCGAAGTCATCAAGACCGCCGACTGGGTCATCGATATGGGCCCCGAAGGCGGCGACGGCGGTGGCGTCGTCGTGGCCCAAGGAACGCCCGAGCAGATCGCCAAGTCGCGGGCGAGCCACACCGGTCGATTCCTGCGCGACGTCCTCGCGCGTCGGCCGGTCGCGGCGCCCGCGAAGGGTCGGGCCGCCGCCGAATAGCGCATCGGGACGACGCGAGATCTGACGATTCGCCGGGTCGACCGATCCGAACCGGTGGCGCAACGCATCAACCCGCCGGTCGGCAGCCCGGTCCGACCCGACCGAGCGCGCCGGACTGCGCAATGGTCCGCGGGCGGTTGCCGGATCGTCCTGGGACGGAACCGTAACCATAACAGCTTGAGTGTTCAGCGATATTTTGCCGTTCCAGGTCTTCGCGGAGGCGCGAAGACGTCGGCCAACCTGCTCAAAAGGTTAACAAATCCTTCCGCTGCACTGCACCGAAAATGCGACTTTTGCGCAACGGTCGGATCCGAACTGCCCCGTTTCCAAGCATTCCTCTGTCCTTCCGCGGCGTCCTGTAGAATAGTTCTCGACGTTGAGACTTGAGAACGGGCCGCAAGGGGGGCCGCCGGATCCACTGCAAACAAGCTGCGAACAAGCGGCGCATCGGCAGAATGGTTCGGACGGCTGCGTGGCGGACGCCTGAAATCCTTGGGAAGGAAGAGTAAAAATGTCGAAGAACTGGCTCGTTGCCGGAGCGCTCGCGCTCACGGTCGGCATGACCGCCACCGCATCCTACGCGCAGACCACGACGGTTCCGGGCGAGCAGGTCGGCCTAGCCACCGGCGCCCCGCTGCCCGAGGGCATCTATGCGCTGAACACGTTCGTCTTCCAGTCGCGGGACAATCCGTCGGCCGTCGACGTCGGTGTGAACGTCCCGGTGCTGGTCTGGTCGACCCCGTTCGTTCCTTTCGGCGGCCGCGTCGAGCTCCTCGTTGCTCCCCCCACCGTGTTCGCCTTCGGCAAGCGCGGCGGCCCCACCGGCGTGCGTGATCTGTCGATCAACGTCGGTACCTTCGTGGGCGGCATCTGGGCCTTCGATCTAGGCGGCGGCTTCGGCGTCAGCTTGCTCGGCGGTGTCTACCTGAACGAGCTGAACGGCGACCGCGGCGTTCTGGTGCAGAACAACGGTGTCCTCGGCGCCGGCGCCGTGCTGCCGCAGCTCTCCTCGAACACCTACCGCGCCGGCATCGCAGGCAGCTACACGGCTGATGGCTGGAACATCACCGCCAACCTGACCGCCAACTTCTACGACTCGCCGTCGTCGTTCGGTGGTGGCCGGAACTTCGGTACCGTCTACACCCTGTCCGACTCGCTCAACCTCGACCTGACCGCGACCAAGAAGTTCGGCAAGTTCGAGATCGGCGCCATCGCCTACGGCACCGTCAACTTCGACACCAGCCTCGGTCGGGTCGGCACCGTCAACGCCGCCTTCAACGATCGCGGCCGGTTCCTGATGGGCGGCCTCGTCGGCTACGACTTCGGGCCCGTCACCGCGCAGGTCTACGTCGCCCGCACCGTCGCGACCACCAGCTTCGACAGCACCGAGATCTCGGGCCGCCTGATCGTTCCGCTGTACTCGCCGACCCCGGTTGCCGCCGCTCCCGCGCCGATCATCCGCAAGTACTGATCCGACGTCCTGCGGCGGGGCCTGGCCCCGCCGCAGAGGGGATCGCGCAAAGCCCGTCCGACACCTGTCGGACGGGCTTTCGCATGTTCGGCGACAGAGACCTCTCCGAGAGGGGATTCGAGCCGGTGCCTCGCGGGTAAGAGAAACCCCGTCCGCCCTTCAAGCAATCCGCCGGCGTCTGAAACTTTATCCGACCGTCCTCCGTACCGGACGATGATGCCCACGAAGGGGCAATCGTTCCAGAGGATACGCTCCATGATCACGCGTCACGCCCGTCGCCCGGTGGCTTCCAAGATCGCCGCCGTCGTGCTCGCCTTCTCCGTCGGCGCCACCTTCCCGGTCGCGGCCTTCGCCAAGAACCCGGTGGTCGGCGGTGCGCCGATGTACGCCTCGAAGAACATCGTCGAGAACGCGGTGAACTCGAAGGACCACACCACCCTGGTCGCCGCCGTGAAGGCCGCCGGCCTCGTCGACACCCTGGCCAGCCCCGGCCCGTTCACGGTGTTCGCGCCCACCAACGCCGCCTTCGCCAAGCTGCCGGCCGGCACGGTCGAGACCTTGGTGAAGCCCGAGAACAAGGCGACCCTGACCAAGATCCTGACCTACCACGTGGTCCCCGGCACCTACACGGCCAAGGATCTGATGAAGCTCGCCAAGGACGGCGGCGGCGAAGCGCAGTTGAAGACGGTCGAGGGCGAGCCGCTGACCGTCCAGACCAAGGGCAAGAAGGTCTACGTGACCGACGCCAAGGGCAGCACCGCCACCGTCACCACCGCCAACGTGATGCAGTCGAACGGCGTCATCCACGTCATCAACGGCGTGCTCCAGCCCTGATCGTATCGGGCCCTCGGCGCCACTGACGGAAACGCCCGCGATCCGGAAGGATCGCGGGCGTCACGCGTTCAGGGACGAGCCGTCGGAAAGGTCGTCAACTCACCCGATTGAGGCGCCGCGCGCCCTCGAAGCGGTTCAGGAAGCGCGGCTCCTTCTCGGGCGCGATGCGGATGGCGAGGTGCATCGTGCCGCCCTCCTCCTCGCGCCGGTCGAGCACCTCGGCATTCTCGTAGAGCCAGTGCAAAGCGGCGCCGTCCTCCGGCGGCAGGACCACCGCGAAGGTCGAACGCTGGCGCGCGATCCGCGCCTCGATGCGCGCCGTCAGGACACCGAGCCCCTCCCCCGTCAGGGCCGAGACCAGCACCGGGGCATCGCTGTCCCGATCGCTGCGTCCCTGTCCGCTGAGATTCAGGAGGCGGGTTCGCTCATCCGCATCGAGGAGATCGGCCTTGTTCCAGACCTCGATGATGCGCGAGGCCGAAGTCTCGATCCCGAGCTCGCGCAGAACGGAGCCCACATCCTCCGCCTGGGCGGCGCTGTCCACGTGAGACACGTCGCGGACATGGAGCAGGATGTCGGCGTGGATCACATCCTCCAGGGTCGCCCGGAAGGCTGCGATCAGGGAGGTCGGCAGCTCCGAGATGAAACCCACCGTGTCGGAGAGGATCACGGTCTCGCCGTGCGGCAGCTTCGTCGCCCGCGCCGTCGGGTCCAGGGTCGCGAACAGCATGTCCTGCGCCATGACCTGGGCATTGGTGAGGGTGTTGAACAACGTCGACTTGCCGGCATTGGTGTAGCCCACGAGGGCCACGATCGGGTAGGGCACCCGTGCCCGGCTCTGTCGGTGCAGGCCGCGGGTGCGGGTCACGCTGTCGAGCTCGCGCTCGATCTTCGTCATCCGTTCCTGGATCATGCGCCGGTCGGCCTCGATCTGCGTCTCACCGGGACCGCCGAGGAAGCCGAAGCCGCCCCGCTGGCGCTCCAGGTGGGTCCAGGACCGGACGAGGCGGCTCTTCTGGTAGGCGAGGTGGGCATGCTCGACCTGCAGCGTGCCTTCGCGAGTCGAGGCGCGCCGGCCGAAGATCTCCAGGATCAGGCCGGTGCGGTCGATGACCTTGCAGCCGAACGCCTTTTCGAGGTTGCGCTGCTGCACCGGCGACAGGGCGCAGTCCATCACCACGAGACCGATCTCGCGGGCGCGAATCACGCCGGCCAGCTCCTCGACGCGTCCCTTGCCGAGATAGGTTGACGGGCGGATCCGCTGCACCGGCGCCACGATGGCTTCGACGACGTCGAGCTCGATGGCGGCCGCGAGCCCGGCGGCCTCGTCGAGGCGCGCCTCGGTCGAGCGCAAGGCTTCCGGGCTGCCGTCGGAATTGCCTCGGGCGGCGGCGGCGGCGCGCCCGAGATAGGGTCCGACGACGAGGGTGTGGGTTGCCGCCGCGATGTCACCCTCGGGGGCGGCCATCGCCTGGAGCCGGGCTTCGCCGGGCGTCATCGGTTCAGTCATGAAGTTCTTTGTTCAACCCTGTCCTGCGTGTCTTCAGGACAATGGGCGCTTGCCGGCCCCAGACAAGGGCGCGGCAAACCTTTCCGGCCGGACGGATGCAGTTTCCCGCGCGCTCAGGCCTTGTCCGGCGCCGTTTCGTCGGGCTCGAACAGCTGCACCGGGTGCCCCGGCATGATCGTCGAGATGGCGTGCTTGTAGACGAGCTGCGAATGGCCGTCCCGCCGCAGGAGCACGCAGAAATTGTCGAACCACGTCACCACGCCCTGAAGCTTGACGCCGTTCACGAGGAAAATCGTGAGCGGAATCTTGTTCTTGCGAACATGGTTCAGGAACGTGTCCTGGAGGTTCTGAGCGCGCTCGCCCGCCATTTTTTCTTATCCTTGGTTCGCATCGCCGCCCGCCGTAATGACGGGTTCTCGTCCGTTGGTCTCGCATGCCCCGACGCGCTGCGCAGCAGGGCGACGGTGCGGAAACATTACACGTGTATCGCGGTCGCGATGCAAGTGCATCGCCGCGGTGTTCTCAGGGGCCGATCCCGAGCGACTTGAGTTTTCGGTGGAGTGCGGAGCGCTCCATGCCGATGAACTCCGCCGTGCGGGAGATGTTGCCGGAGAATCGGGCGATCTGCGCGATCAGGTACTCGCGCTCGAAGATCTCGCGGGCCTCGCGGAGCGCCAGGCTCATCAGCTTCTCGCCGCCCGACCCGTTCGGCGTCGTCGGCACCAGGGCGCCGATCTCGGTGGGCAGCATCTCGGAGGTCACTTCCTGATCCGGATCCGTGTGGGTCAGGATCATCAGGCGTTCGACGTTGTTGCGCAGCTGGCGGACGTTGCCGGGCCAGTCGTGCGACTGGAGGACCGCCATGGCGTCCTCGGCGATGCGCCGGCGCGGCAGGCCGGTCGCGCCCGAGATCTGCTCCATGAAGAAGGTGATCAGTTCGGGCACGTCCTCGCGGCGCTCCGACAGGGATGGCACCCGGATCGGCACCACCGAGAGGCGGTGGAACAGGTCCTCCCGGAAGCGGCCCCCGGCGATCTCCTCGGCGAGATCGCGCGACGAGGACGAGATGATGCGGACATCCACGTGCACCCGCGTCGTGCCGCCGACGCGCTGGAAGTTCTGATCGACCAAGACGCGCAGGATGCGGTTCTGGGTCTCGCGCGGCATGTCTGCGACTTCGTCGATGTAGAGCGACCCGCCATGGGCCTCCTCCAGGGCACCGACCCGGCGCGCCCGGCCCTCCCCCGCCTCGACGCCGAACAGCTCGGCCTCCATCGTGTCCGGTGTGATGGTGGCGGCGTTGATGACCACGAAGGGCCCGTTCGCCCGGGCCGACAGGGCGTGGAGGGTGCGTGCCGAGAGCTCCTTGCCCGAGCCCGGTGCCCCGAGGATCATCACGCGGGCGTTGGTCGGCGCCACCCGCTCCACGGTCTGGCGCAGCTGGTTGACCACCACCGAGGCGCCGACGAGCCGGCTGGCCTGACCCGACCGGGCCTTGAGGTCGCGAACCTCGCGCTTCAGGCGCGAGGCTTCGAGGGCGCGCTCGGCCACCAGGATCAGCCGGTCGGCCTTGAACGGCTTCTCGATGAAGTCGTAGGCGCCGGCCTTGATCGCCGCCACGGCGGTCTCGATGTTGCCGTGACCCGAGATCATCACCACCGGCAGGTCCGGGTGGCCGGCCTTGATCTGGTCGAGCACCTGCAGGCCGTCGAGGCGCGAGCCCTGCAGCCAGATGTCGAGGAAGACGAGGTGGGGCCGACGGGACTCGATCGCCGCCAGGGCCTCGTCCGATCCGCCGGCGGTGCGGGTGCGATGGCCCTCGTCGTCGAGGATACCGGCCACGAGGTCGCGGATGTCGGCTTCGTCGTCGACGATGAGGATATCGGCGCTCATGACTGGATCTCCGCGATTGGGGGGGCCGTCCGCGCGGCGCCCTTCTCATCCTGCGCAGAGGGGTTGCCCTCCGGCGGCGTGTGGTTGGCTGAGTCTCGGACGGGGGCGGCGCTGGTGTCGCGCGGGACGCGCAGGCGTACGCGCCCTCCCCGACCTTCCGGATTGTCGTTCAATTCGATCCCGCCGCCATGCTCTTCGAGGACTTTGCTAACGATGGCCAGCCCCAGGCCGGTGCCACCCTCGCGGGTGGTCATATAGGGCTCCAGCAGCCGCTGGCGCCCCTCGATGGGAAATCCCTTGCCGTTATCCGTGACCTCGATGATCACGAACCCCTCTTCGAGGACGAGGCGCACGTCGACCTTGCCCTGGCCGAGTTCGGCCTCCGGCACGGCCTGCACCGCCTCGACGGCGTTCTTCAGGATGTTCGTGATCGCCTGGGACAGCAGGCGGATGTCGAACGCGGCCAGGATCGGCTGGTCGCCGTCCTCGCCGAACGAGAATTCCATGTCGGGATGCGCCACCCGCATCATGAACAGGTTCTGGCGCGTGATCTCGCTGAGGTCGTTCTGCGCGATGGCCGGCTTCGGCATCCGTGCGAAGGACGAGAACTCGTCGACCATGCGCTTGATCTCGTCGACCTGGCGCACGATCGTCGCCGTGCACTGGTCGAACACCTCCTTGTCGGTGGTGATGACCTTGCCGTACTTGCGCCGGATGCGCTCGGCCGAGAGCTGGATCGGGGTCAGCGGATTCTTGATTTCGTGGGCGATGCGCCGGGCGACGTCCGCCCAGGCCGAGGTGCGCTGGGCCGAGACGAGATCGGTGATGTCGTCGAGGGTGACGACGAAGCCGCGGGCGCCGCCCTGAGCCTGTTCGCTGGTGACCCGAACGGTCACGGTGCGCTCGCGGCCGTCCCGCGTGAGCTGGATCTGCTGCTGCAGGGTGCGCAGGCGCGCCTCGCCGCCCTCTGGGAACAGCGCCTGCAGCTCGGGTACCGCCTGGGTCAGGGGTTTGCCGACGATCGCGTCGGCCGAGAGCCCGAGGGTGCGCTCCACCGACGGATTGGCGATGGTGACGTGCCCCGCCGCGTCGACGCCGAGGACGCCGGGGGAGACGCCAGCCAGCACGGCCTCCGTGAATCGACGGCGCCGGTCGATGAGATCGCTGGCTGCCGTCAGACCGTCATGCTGGCGGCGCAACTCCTGCGTCATCTTGTTGAAGCTCTCGGACAGGTGCGCGAGGTCGCCGTCGCTCTTGCGGGCCGGGACCTGGGCGTAGAAGTTGCCCGAGGCGACCTGGTCGGCGGCGTTGATCAGGCGTCGGATCGGCGCGACGAAGCGGTTGGCGAAGTTCAGGCCGAACCACACCGCCGAGAGCAGGGCGATCAGGGCGATCAGCACGAAGACCGAGGCGAAGCTGATCTGGATCGAGCGCTTCAGCGAGTCGTAGGTCAGGTACTCGGCGGCGGCCGCCCGCGACACGCCTGGGAACTCGATGGCGAGCTGGCTCACCTCGCGCTGCACCAGCAGCACGGCGCCGTCGTAGGCCGGCATCCGCAGGAGGGCGGCGAAGATGCGCCCTTCGCTCGGTACGAGGCAGATCGGATCGGTCGATTTCGCCGCGTCCTCGAAGGCCGCCGCCGAAGGCAGGCGGCGTTCCTTCAGGGTATCGATCTTGGCGCGCGCCACCACCTCGTTCGGGCCGCGCATGATCTCGGCCACCGGCAGGCCGAGGGCCGTGGCGCGGGTGGTGAGGAAGCTCTCGAACCAAGCGCGATTCACGTCGAAGTTCGGCCGCGCCCGGGTGAGGTCGTCGGCCAGGATGCGGATCTCGCGCGCCAGGCTCTGGCACTGGTTTTCCTGATAGGCATCCGCCACCTCGACGGATTTGAGAACCACGTCGCGGACCCGATCGGTGAAGCCGAGCGACAGGCCGCGATCAATGGTCACCGCCGCCACCACTGCGAGGAGCACGGTCGGCAGGATGGCGATCAGGCTGAACAGGCCGACGATGCGGGTGTGCAGGCGGGCCACCGCGGCATTCGTCCGCCGCGCGTAGAGGAAGACCCGCGCCTCCCAGGCGATGATCACCACGAGGCCGAGGACGAGGAAGACATTGATGCCGAGGAGGGTCAGTCCCACCGTCGGCGTCGGCGTGACCCGGATCACGCCGGCCAGGATCAGAAAGGTGGTGATGGCGGAGACCAGCGCGGTGATGACCACCAGCGCACCGATCAGGCCTGGGCCGCGCGGCGGGGGACGCACCGTCATGGGTGATCGGTCGGTCCCGCCGGTCTCCACCGGATCGGCGGAGCCCGAACCCTCCCGGGAGGCCTTGGAATTGTGGGACGAGCGGAGCCACGGCATCGCTGATGCGTCGCCACAACAGTGTGGCGAAATTAATACGAATTGGGCACGGAGGAGGGTCGGAATCTTTTAGAAGGCGAGGCGCCGCTTGGGCCCGAAGCCGCCGTCTGCGCCGGTGGGCCCGGCGCCCAGACCAGCCCGACAACGATCGACGCCCCGTGTAAATACATTATCCTTCAGCGCATCCTCACGCAGAGATCACCATGTCCAACACCCCCGTCTTCGCTTCGGCCGCGGTCGCGGCGCCCCACCGCCTCGCCGCCCAGGCCGGGCAGCACGTCCTGGCGCAGGGGGGCAACGCGATCGAGGCGATGATGGCCATGGCCGCCGCCATCGCGGTGGTCTACCCGCACATGAACGGGATCGGCGGCGACGGCTTCTGGCTGGTACGCGAACGCGGCGGGCGGGTGCGCGGTATCGAGGCTTGCGGCCCGGCCGGCCAGAACGCCACGATCCGGCGCTACCGGGAGAAGGGCTACGAGGTCCTCCCGTCCCGGGGCCCGGATGCGGCGCTCACCGTGGCGGGCGCCATCGGCGGCTGGCGCCTCGCCCTCGACCTGTCGAAGGCGCTGGGTGGCCGCCTACCCCTCTCCACCCTGCTCGCCGACGCGATCCGCCATGCCCGGGACGGCGTCGCGGTCTCGCCCTCGGAGGCGCGCTACGTCCCGAAGGAGCTCGACACGCTCCACGACCAGCCGCACTTCGCGGAGACCTTCCTCGACGGCGGCAAGCCGTTCGCGGCCGGCGCCCTCCGCAAGCTGCCGGCGCTCGCCGGCACCCTGGAGCAACTGGCCCATGCGGGTCTCGACGACTTCTACAAGGGTGACCTCGGGCGCGAAATCGCCGCCGACCTCGACCGCCTCGAAACGCCTGTCACCCGGGCCGACCTCGAAGCCTATGCGCCCCGTGAACGCGCGCCGCTCGCGATCCGCCGCCGGGATGCCATGCTCTACAACTTCCCGCCGCCCACCCAGGGCATCGCCGCGCTGTTGATCCTCGGCATCTTCGACCGCCTTGGGATCGACCGGCCCGAGACCACCGCGCATTACCATGGGCTGATCGAGGCCACGAAGCGCGCCTTCGCGATCCGCGACCGGATCGTGACCGACTACGATCGGCTGGCCGTCGACCCCGCCAGCTTCCTGACGCCGGAGCGCATGGACCGCGAGGCGGCACAGATCGACATGCGCCGGGCCGCGAGCGTGCCCCTGCGCAACCCCGGCGAGGGCGACACCGTCTGGATGGGCGCCATCGACCGCGACGGCCTGGCGGTGTCCTACATCCAGTCGATCTACTGGGAATACGGCTCCGGCATCGTGTTGCCGAAGACCGGCATCCACTGGCAGAACCGGGGGACCTCGTTCTCCCTCGACGCCACGGCGGTGAACCCGCTGGAACCCGGCCGCCGCCCGTTCCACACCCTGATTCCGGCCCTCGCCTGCTTCGACGACGGCCGCGTGATGTCCTACGGCAGCATGGGCGGCGACGGGCAGCCGCAGTTCCAGTCGCAGATCTTCGCGCGCTACGCCGATTACGGCATGGACCCGGCGGCCGCTGTCGACGCGCCGCGCCTTCTCTACGGCCGGACCTGGGGGGCCGAATCCCTCACCGTGAAGGTGGAGGACCGCTTCGACCCGGCCTGCATCGCCGCGCTGCGCAAGCTCGGACACGAGATCGAGGAACTCGGCGGCGCCTACATCGACTCCCTCGGCCATGCCGGCATGCTCGTGCGTCACGCAAGCAACGGCGCGATCGCCGCGGTCCACGATCCGAGATCCGACGGTGGTTCGGAGGGGCTGTAACTTCCCCTGATCTTCGCGGCTGGGTTGCGTCATAAGACGAGATAGAGCAACGACTTGGCACCATCCTTGCGAAGGCCGGTCCATCGCAAGGAGCGAATAATGGATACGACCCTTTCCCGCCAACGCTGGCTGCAACTCGGCCTCGGGCTGATCGCCATGATGGCGATCTCCAGTCCGCAGTACGTCTGGACGCTCTTCACCAAACCGCTGATCGCGACGACCGGCTCGACGCTGCCGCAGATCCAGTGGACCTTCACGATCCTGATCGTGCTGCAGACCTTCTTCTCGCCGGTACAGGGCTACCTGATCGATCGGTTCAGCCCCAAGCTGATGATCGCGCTGGGGGCCGCCCTGTCCGGCCTCGGCTGGGTCCTGGCTGCCCGGGTCGACACCCTGCTGGGTGTCTACGCCACCTATGGGCTGTTCTGCGGCCTCGGCACCGGCATCGTCTATGTCGGCATCGTCGGCCTGATGGTGAAGTGGTTTCCCGACCGGCGCGGCTTCGCCGTCGGCGTGGTCGCGGCCGGTTACGGCATGGGCGCCATGCTGAGCACCTTCCCGATCAGCGACATGCTCACCGCATCGGGCTACCGTCACACGCTCACGGTGTTCGGCATCGTGCTCGGAGCGATCGGAGCGCTCGCGGCCCTCGGTCTGCGCGCACCGCGCGCCGGTGAGGTTCTGCCGCCCCCGGCCGTCAACCTGTCGACCTGCGTCCACGACACCCCCCCGCGGGTGATGCTGCGGACGCCGCTGTTCTGGCTGATGTTCGTGATGATGACGATGATGTCGACCGGCGGCCTGATGGTGGTGGCCAACTTCGCCTCCTTCGCCCGCGACTTCGGTGTCGCCGATGCGATCATCTTCGGCTTCGTTGCCCTGCCCTTCGCGCTGACCTTCGACCGCATCACCAACGGCCTGACCCGCCCGTTCTTCGGCTGGGTCTCCGACAAGATCGGTCGCGAGAACACCATGGGCATCGCCTTCGCGGCCGAAGCGGTGGCGATCGCCCTGCTCCTGGTGTTCCGCGAGAACGCCTACGCCTTCGCGCTGCTCTCCGGCGTGGTGTTCTTCGCCTGGGGCGAGATCTTCTCGCTGTTCCCCTCGATCCTTACCGACACGTTCGGCACCAAGCATGCCACGACGAATTACGGCTTCCTCTACATGGCCCAGGGCATCGGCTCGCTCTTCGGCGGCCCGATCGCGGCTTGGATCTACGCCGTGCAGGGATCGTGGCTGCCGGTCTTCGCGATCATCATCACCCTCGACGTGCTGACCGCGATCCTCGCCTACTTCGTGCTGAAGCCGATGCGTCGGCGCTGGCTCGACGGAAGCGTCGAACCGGTGCTCG
Source organism: Methylobacterium sp. Leaf88 (assembly GCF_001422795.1). Lineage (NCBI taxonomy): Bacteria > Pseudomonadati > Pseudomonadota > Alphaproteobacteria > Hyphomicrobiales > Methylobacteriaceae > Methylobacterium > Methylobacterium sp. Leaf88. The sequence continues at coordinate 191,279 of NZ_LMMK01000012.1, forward strand.
TGGGCAAGCCCGCCATGGCCTGATAGGCGACACAGCGAGAGCGCGTCGGCGACGCGGACGGGGCAACCCGTCCGCGTTTCGCTGTGCGGGGATCGTCAGGGCCGATGGGCGATCGGCCGAGGCGGTCCGCCCTCGGGGGTTACCCAGTCCTGTGCGTTCCGGAGGCGAATGCCGCTGGCGTGCAGGCTCGATCGCCAGATCGGCGCGAGCGGGGTGAGACGGGGCAGCATGCGAAGCTCCACACCCGCCATCGCCATTGTAGCCGGCAGATCGGGGAGGCTGTCACGGCTGTCTGGAATGACAGCGCGCCGCGAGACCCAGGTGCCGGGATCTCCGGCAGGCTCGAACGCTTCGGATGGCATCCCATAGCGGTGGAGCGTCCCGGATCGGATCCGGTCCATCCAGGCTTCTTCCACATAGGCGACGGCGCGGCCCGCGACGTCCCCGAACCAGGTCCGCCGGTCCTCCGGCGAGGTCTCGGCGGTCGGCCAGATCACGATCCGGGGACAGTCGCGGGGGAAGAGGTAGAGCAGGCTGTGGGCGGCGTCGATCGCCCAGACCAGGGGGCCGTTCAGCCAGGCCCGGTCCGGACCGCGATCGATGGGGACCCGAACGGGACGCGGCACGAAGAGCCGGATCGCCGGATCCTCGCTGAAGTGGAACAGGCCGGGTGCGCGCCCCGCGGCGTCGCCCGGGCGGGTCACCGCGTGTTGCGGAAGACCTGCAGGTCGAGGTCTCGGACCTTCTTGCGCAGGGTGTTGCGGTTCACGCCCAGCAGCTCCGCCGCCCGGATCTGGTTGCCGCGGGTGGCGGCCAGCGCCGCACCGATCAGCGGCCCTTCGATCTCGCGCAGGATGCGGTGGTACAGGCCCGGCGGAGGCAGCGTGTCCCGGTATCCGCTGAAATACTCGGCGAGGTGGCGCTCCACCGCCCCCGACAGCGTCTCGGCCTCGCCGGGTGGCTTGCGGGCGCCGGCCGCGCCGTTCGGCTGGCTCTGGGCCAACGGCAGGGTGTCGAGCTCGGCCTCGATGACGGGCCCGGTGATCGTCTCCTGCGGGTAGAGGGCCGCGAGGCGCCGGACGAGGTTCTCCAGCTCGCGGACATTGCCGGGCCAGCGATAGCGCTTCAGCCGCTCCATCGCCTCGCCGTCGAGCTGCTTGCGGCTCAGGCCCTCGCGCTCCACCAGGATGAAGAAGTGGCGGATGAGGTCGGGCACGTCCTCGGAGCGCTCGCGCAGGGCCGGCAGGCGCAGGGGCACCACGTTCAGCCGGAAGAACAGGTCCTCGCGGAAGATTCCCTGCTGGATCGAGACCCGCAGGTCCTTGTTCGTCGCTGCGATGATGCGGACGTTGGTCTTGATCGGCACCCGGCCGCCGACGGTGGTGTACTCGCCCTGCTGCAGCACGCGCAGGAGGCGGGTCTGTGCCTCCATGGGCATGTCGCCGATCTCGTCGAGGAACAGCGTGCCGCCCTCGGCCTGCTCGAAGCGGCCGGCCGAGCGCGACAACGCGCCTGTGAAGGCTCCCTTCTCATGACCGAACAGCTCGGATTCGATGAGGTCGCGCGGGATGGCGGCCATGTTCACTGGCACGAACGGGCCGGTCCGGCGCCGTCCGTAATCGTGCAGCGCCCGGGCGACGAGCTCCTTGCCGGTGCCGGACTCGCCGGTGATCATCACGGTGAGGTCGGTCGGCATCAGCCGGGCCAGCGCCCGGTAGATCTCCTGCATGGCCGGCGAGCGCCCGACCAGGGGGATGTCCTCGTTGCCCGGGTCGGCCCCGGCGGGTGCGGTGCCGCGCGGACGGGACAGGGCGCGCCCAACGATGGCGATCAGCTCCTTCAGGTCGAAGGGCTTGGGCAGGTATTCGTAAGCACCCCGCTCGGACGCGCGGATCGCCGTCATGAAGGTGTTCTGCGCACTCATGACGATGATCGGCAGCTCCGGCCGCACCCGCTTGATGCGCGGCAGCAAGTCGAAGACGTTCTCGTCCGGCATCACCACGTCGGTGATGACGAGGTCGCCCGCGCCTTCGGCGACCCACCGCCAGAGGGTGGCGCAATTGCCGGTCGAGCGGACCTCGTACCCGGCCCGCGACAGGGCTTGGTTGAGGACGGTGCGGATGGCGGCGTCGTCATCCGCGACGATGATGTGTCCGTTGGGCATGACGCGACTCTACAGCTCCGCGGACGATTCGCGCCCGTCGCGGGCGCTCGACATGGGGAGAAGAAGGCGGAACGTGGTTCGGCGGGGGACCGGATCGCACTCGACGATCCCGCCATGGTCGCCGATGATCTTGGCGACTAATGCAAGTCCGAGGCCGGAGCCTTGCGCCTTCGTCGTGACGAAGGGATCGAACAGGTCGGGCAGCAGGTCCGCCGAGACGCCGGGACCGTTGTCCCGCACAGCGACCTCGATCGGCAGGCTGACGCGCTCGCGCGACCCCGGCACCTGCAGGCGCAGGCCGGTGCGGAAGGCCGTCGACAGGGTGATCTCGCCGTCGACCGCGTCGGCGCCGATGGCCTCGGCAGCGTTCTTCACGAGGTTCAGGATCACCTGCACGAGCTGGTCTCGGTTGCCCAGCACCGGCGGCAGGGAGGGATCGTAGGTTTCGACGAAGCGGATATGGCGGGCGAAGCCCGACTGTGCCGAGCGCTTCACCTGGTCGAGCACGCCGTGCACGTTGACCGAGCCGCGCTCCACCGGGCGCTCATCCCCGAACAGCTCCATGCGCTCGACGATGCGTACGATCCGGTCGGATTCGTCGCAGATCAGGCGGGTCAGGAGACGATCGTCCTCGTTGCCCGACTGCTCGAGGAGCTGGGCCGCCCCGCGGATGCCCGCGAGCGGGTTCTTGATCTCGTGGGCCAGCATGGCGCCGAGCGCCACCATGGAACGTGCCGCGCCCCGATGGGTGAGCTGGCGGTTCATCTTGTCGGCGATGGTGCGTTCCTGGAGCATGAGGACCACGGCTTCTTCGTCGTCGCCCAGGGGCGTCGCGAAGACGTCGACGCTGCGCTCGAGGCCCGAGCGCGGCTGCACCAACTCCACCCCGTACTCGCTGACGCTGGCCCGGCGCCGCCGCACCTCCGCCACCAGGGCGATGATCGGCGAGGCGAAGGGGATGATGTCCGAGAGGCGCCGCCGCTGCATCAGCCGGGCGGAATGATCGAAGAAGGTCTCGCCGGCATGATTGACGTGGAGGATGTGGTCGTCCGCCCCGACCGTCAGGACCGGCAGCGGCAGGGCGTTGATCACCGCCTCGTTGGTGGGGATGGCGTCGGGTCGCATGGCACCGCCGCGCCCCGAGATCGGCTTGTCCGAGCTCATGCGGCCTCCCCGATAGCGTGCGGCAGTATCCCGCCGCAATCCGCGCCGAAGGCCCGGCCCAGGAGGGTGGTGGCGACCGCCGGGTCTGTGGTGGTGAGAAGGCGCATCCGGTCCTCGGCCGAGAGGCCGCCGCCGGCCTCCGCATAGGCTGCCAGGTGCTTGCGGGCGTGGCGCACGCCCATGCGCAGGCCGTAGAGGGCGAGGAGGCCTTGATAATGCTCCACTGCCAGGGCGGCCTTCTCGGCACCCGACAGGACGGGCGCGGGCTGGCCCGCGAGGCCGGCGGCGAGGGCGCCGACGAGCCAGGGCCGTCCCACCGCCGCCCGCCCGACCATCAGGCCGGCGGCGCCGGAGCGCGCGAGGCAGGTTCGCGCCTCGGCGAGGGTGGCGATGTCGCCGTTGGCGATGACCGGAATGGCCACAGCCTCGACCACGGCGCGGATCGCGACCCAATCGGCCTGGTCCTTGTAGAATTGCTGCCGCGTCCGGCCGTGCACCGTCACGGCGTTCAGCCCGAGCCTCTCGGCCCGACGCGCGAGGTCGGGGGCATTGAGGTTGGCGTGGTCCCAGCCGAGCCGCATCTTCACCGTGACGGGGACCCGCACGGCCCCCCGCACGGCGGCGAGGATGCGGGTCGCCCCCTCGATGTCGCGCATCAGCGCCGAGCCCGAGGCGACGCCGGTCACCACCTTGGCCGGACAGCCCATGTTGATGTCGATCACGTCCGCCCCGTTGGCTTCTGCGATGCGCGCGGCCTCCGCCATCGGCTCCGGGGCGCAACCCGCGAGCTGCACAATGTGCGGATCGACGCCGCTGCCCTCCGCCCGCAGCCGAGCTTCCTGGTCGCCGCGAGCGAGTTCCGCGGCGGCCACCATCTCGGAGACGACCGCGCTCGCACCGAGGCGTCGCGCGATGCGTCGGACATGCAGGTCGGTGACGCCGGACAGCGGCGCCAAGAGGACCGGAACGGGTCGCTCGCCGCCGGGGGGCGCGAGGCCGCCCTCGGTCTCCGACCCGCGGAGAAAGCTCAAATAATCATCAGCGCACATTGTGCTCAACAAATAGACAAATCGGCGGGCCGCGCAAGCGATTCCCGGGATTTGATTTCAGCTTCTCCCGCGCTTAAACGACAGACCGCCCATCGGTGGGCCACCGAGCCATTCGCATCGCGCGCGCGTGGGACTGGTCGGTGCGCGAATCTTCACACACCCGAAGCGCGGGAGCATACCCATGTCCGGTACCGCGTGGAATGCGGCAGCGGTGGTCGTCGCCGCCGGTCGCGGCATCCGCATCGGGGGCGACACCCCGAAACAGTACCGCCGCGTCGGCGGCCAGGCGGTGCTGACCCGGACGCTGGCGGCCCTGGCGGCCCATCCGGGCATCGGTCGAATCCAGCCGGTGATCGCCCCGGACGCCGCGGACTTCTATCGCGCCTGCCTCGACGATCTCGACGCCGCCATCCGGGACAAGCTCGCCGATCCCGTGCCCGGCGGCGCCACCCGCCAGCAATCGGTCCGCGCCGGACTCGAGGCCCTGGACGGAGCCGGCGCACCGGATCTCGTCCTCGTTCACGACGCCGCGCGTCCGCACGTGGATGTGGCCCTGATCGAGCGCGCGCTGGTGGCCGGCCGCGACCATCGCGCCGCCGTGCCGGGCATCGCCGTCACCGACACGATCAAGGTGGTGGAGGACCTCGGCGACGGCACCGGCCGGGTCCGCGAGACGCCGCAGCGTGAGGGCCTGCGCGCGGTTCAGACGCCCCAGTCCTTCGCCTACGGCCCGCTGCGCGACGCCCATCGCCGCGCGGCCGAGGCCGATCTGCACGCCTTCACCGACGACGGGGCCCTCGCCGAATGGGCCGGCTTAGCCGTCGTCGTCTTCGAGGGCGACCCGCGCAACCGCAAGATCACCCAGCCGGCCGACCTGATCGAGGCCGATCGCGGCTTCTCCGGCCAACACCCCACCGCCCTGAGCGAGGCCCATCCCATGACCACCTACGTCACCCGCCTCGGTACCGGCTTCGATGTCCACGCCTTCACGGAGGGCGACCATGTCTGGCTCGGTGGCGTGAAGATCCCGGCGGACCGGGGCGTCCTCGCCCACTCGGACGGCGACGTCGCCCTCCACGCCCTCACCGATGCCCTGCTCGGTGCAATCGCGGACGGCGATATCGGCACCCATTTCCCGCCGAGTGACGAGCAGTGGCGCGGCGCCTCGTCCGACCGCTTCCTCGCCCATGCGGTGGACCTGGTGCGAGCGCGCGGCGGCAAGATCGACCACCTGGACATCACCGTCCTGGCCGAGGCCCCGCGCATCGGCGCGCATCGCGAAGCCATCCGCGCCCGCATCGCCGAGATCGCCTGCGTGCCGCTGAGTTCCGTCTCGATCAAGGCGACCACCACCGAGAAGCTCGGCTTCATCGGCCGCGCCGAGGGCCTCGCCGCCCAGGCCGCCGCCACGGTGCGGCTGCCCGAGATGACGGCCGAGCTCAACGCCGCCGACGAGACGTCCGAGCGCCGCGCGTGATCGACGATCCCGCCCTGCTGGCCCGGGCGGAGGTGCTTGTCGCCGCCTACGCGGCGGCGGGCCTGACGGTCGCCACGGCCGAATCCTGCACCGGCGGCCTCGTCGCCGGGCTGCTCACCGCGATCCCGGGCTCCTCGGCGGTGGTGGAGCGTGGCTTCGTCACCTACTCGAACGCCGCGAAATCCGAGTGCATCGGCGTACCCGCCGACCTCATCGCCGCCCACGGCGCAGTGAGTGCGCCGGTGGCCCGCGCCATGGCCGATGGGGCCCTGGCCCATGCCCGCGCCAGTGTCGCTGTCGCGATCACCGGTATCGCCGGGCCCGGCGGCGGCAGCGCCGACAAGCCGGTCGGCCTCGTGCATTTCGGTCTCGCCGCCAGGGGCAACACCGTGCGCCACCTGGAGCGTCGCTACGGCGACCTCGGCCGTACCGAAATCCGCCGGCAGGCGGTGGCCGATGCGCTCGGCCTCCTCGAATCGGTCCTCGCACCTACGTCTTGAAACCGACACGCCCGACTGCCAGGATGCCACTCACGGCGCACCCACGCCGTGTTCGTCCGCGAACCCATGGGGAGGCTGCATGACATCGATATCGTTCGCCGCCCCGGCCCGCCCGCGCCGCGTGCGCCTGCCGGTCTGACGTCGCCGCGCGCCTGAGCGCGCCAGCGCGTCCCCGTTCCGTCCCCCCTTCTTCGGCCACTCGCTGCGGCGCCCGGGCCGTCCACGGAGTCGGCGCGCGTTCCGCGCCGTGATCGCGTCCATGATTCTCGACCGCCTGAAAGGCGCGAAGGCCTATCGGGCCGTTCTCGCGTTCCTCGTCCGCCAGTGGCGCAGTCGGCTCCGCCTCCTCGGCGGTGTCGTCGCGGCGATCGTCGGATCGACCCTGGCCGACGTGTTCCTGCCCCTGTTCGCCGGTCGGCTGGTCGACGCGCTCTCGGCCGTCGACCGCGCGTCGGCCCGCTTGGATGCCCTCGTCGCCTTCGCCGCCATGGGCGGCCTCGGGCTCGTCACCCTGGGTCTACGTCACGTGGCTTGGTCCCTGGTGGTGCCGCTCACCCTCTCGACCATGCAGACGGTGGCACAGGCAGGCTTCCACCGGGTTCAGCGCCTTTCCACCGAGTGGCACGCCAACAGCTTCTCGGGCTCCACCGTGCGCAAGGTCTCGCGCGGGATGTGGGCCCTCGAAGGCCTGAACGACACGCTGCTGCTGGAACTGCTGCCGGCCTTCGTGGTGCTCGTCGGCACCATGTTGCTCCTCGGCTTGCAATGGCCCGTGATGGGGCTGGTGATCGGCCTCGGCTCGCTGATCTATCTCGGCATCGTCGTGGCCCTCGCCACGCGGGTCATCGCACCGGCGGCCCAGCTCTCCAACGTCTGGGATTCCCGGCTCGGCGGAGCCCTGAGCGACGCAGTCGGGGCCAATGCGGTGGTCAAGGCCTTCGGCGCCGAGGCGCGCGAGGATGCGCGCCTCGCGCGGCTCCTCGGCAAGTGGAACCGGCGCACGCACCGCACCTGGATGCGGATCACTTGGAGCATCACGGCGCAGTTCGCGCTGCTCCTCCTGCTGCGCACGGCGATCGTCGGCACGGCCATGTGGCTGTGGTGGACGGGGGCGGCGACTCCCGGTGACGTGGCGTACGTGCTCACCACCTACTTCGTGGTGCATGGCTACCTGCGGGACATCGGCAGTCAGATCAACCGGGTGCAGCGGGGGGTGAACGAGATGGAGGAACTCGTGGCCCTCGAGGCCGAGCCCTACGGCGTCGCGGATCGGCCGGGCGCCACGGCGCTCGTCGCAAAGGGCGGCGACCTCCGGTTCGACCGCGTCACCTTCCACTATGCCGGGCACGCGACGCCGCTCTATCGCGACCTCTCGGTGCACATCCCCGCCGGGCAGCGGGTCGGGCTCGTCGGCCGCTCGGGCTCCGGCAAGACGACCTTCGTCAAGCTGGTACAGCGCCTCTACGACGTCACCGGCGGCCGCGTCTGCATCGAGGGGCGGGACGTCGCCGGCGTGACGCAGGCGTCCCTGCGCGCCCACATCGCCATCGTGCCGCAGGAGCCCGTCCTGTTCCACCGGTCGCTGGCCGAGAACATCGCCTATGCCCGCCCCGGGGCCTCGGCGGACGAGATCGCGCGCGCGGCCCGCCTCGCCAACGCACACGACTTCATCGCCCGCCTGCCTCAAGGCTACGCCACTCTGGTGGGCGAACGCGGCGTCAAGCTCTCGGGCGGCGAGCGCCAGCGGGTAGCGCTGGCCCGCGCCTTCCTGGCCGACGCGCCGATCCTCATTCTCGACGAGGCCACCTCGAGCCTCGACTCGGAATCGGAGGCGCTGATCCAAGAGGCGATGGAGCGGCTGATGCGCGGGCGCACGGCCATCGTGATCGCGCACCGGCTCTCCACCGTGCGCGCGCTCGACCGGATCCTCGTCTTCGACGGCGGCCGCATCGTCGAGGACGGGACCCACGACGACCTGCGGGTTCGGCCGGGGGGACGCTACCGCGCCCTGTTCGAGCGCCAGGCCAGCGGCGGCGTGGTGGCGGCGTGAAGGGCGGCGCGGCTCAGGCCGCGCCGTAGACCCGGTTCGCCCGCGCCTCGAAGGCGTCTGTGAACTTGCGGAAGGCGCGATCGAACATCGTGCCCATGAGCATCCCGAGCGTCCGGCTCTTGAACTCGTAGGTGATGAAGAAGTCGATCGTGCACGCCCCGTCCTCGGCTTCCTTGAAGGCCCAGCGGTTCTCGAGGTGGCGGAACGGGCCGTCGATGTACTCGGCGACGATGCGTAGGTTCTGGGGGTCGAGGGTGACGCGCGTGGTGAAGCGCTCGCGGATCGCCTTGTAGCCGACGCCCATCTCGGCCACGAGCACCTCCGTGCCGTCCGCCCCCGGCTGGCGCCGGAGCACACGCAGGGATTCGCAGAGGGGCAGGAAGTCCGGGTAGCGCTCCACGTCGGCCACGAGGTCGTACATCTGGCGCGGCGAGTGGTGCACCGCGCGGTTGATCCGGAATGAGGGCATCGAGACTCTAGGCGTTGGCGATGCGGGCGAGACGGGCCGCCTTCAGCTTTGCGAAATCCTCTCCGGCGTGATGGGAGGAGCGGGTCAGGGGCGTCGCCGAGACGAGGAGGAAGCCCTTGGTGTAGGCGGTGGTTTCCAGGCCCCTGAACTCGTCCGGGGGCACGAAGCGCACCACCTCGTGGTGCTTCTTGGTCGGCTGGAGGTACTGGCCGATGGTAAGGAAGTCGACATCCGCCGAGCGCAGGTCGTCCATGAGCTGAACCACCTCGTTCCGTTCCTCGCCGAGGCCGACCATGATGCCGGACTTGGTGAAGATGGTCGGGTCGAGTTCCTTCACGCGCTGGAGCAGGCGCACCGAGTGGAAGTAGCGCGCGCCGGGGCGGACCGTGAGGTAATTACCCGGCACGGTCTCCATGTTGTGGTTGAACACGTCGGGCCGGGCCGCGACCACGATCTCAAGGGCGCCGGCTTTGCGCAGGAAATCCGGGGTGAGCACCTCGATGGTTGTGGCGGGGCTGCGCGCGCGGATCGCCCGGATGGTGCGGGCGAAGTGCTCGGCGCCGCCATCGGCGAGATCGTCGCGATCCACCGAGGTGATCACCACGTGGTGCAGGCCGAGCTTGGCAACGGAATCCGCGACCTTGTCGGGTTCGCCCACATCGAGGCCCTCCGGCAGGCCGGTGCGCACGTTGCAGAAGGCGCAGGCCCGCGTGCAGGTGTCACCCATGATCATGAAGGTGGCGTGCTTCTTCTCCCAGCACTCGCCGATGTTGGGGCAGCCGGCCTCCTCGCAGACCGTGACGAGGCCGTGCTCGTGGACGATCCTGCGCGTGTCCTCCCAGCCCTTGGAGCCGGGGGCCTTCACGCGAATCCAGTCGGGCTTGCGCTGAATCGGCTTATCGGGCCGGTGCGCCTTCTCGGGGTGGCGCGGACGCTGGTCGTTACGAAGGAGGTCGAGGACGACGGCCATGACAATCCACGGGATTCGCCCGCGAGACGCCGGCGCGTGCCCAGGACTTAAGGCGTGACGCCCCCGACCGCAAACCCGCCGCGGCGGAACGGCGCGACAGGGGCCGTCGTTCGTCAGCTTCGCCGCCGGCTCAATACCGGCGTCCGGCCACCGTCGGGTCGATCGTGGCCATGAGGATCGCGCCGACCGTCGCCGAGATCGGGTTGTGCGAGAATCCGAAGATCGGGATGGGCCGCTTGTGGGCGAGGCCGTTGCCGAGTCGGCCGCCGAGGATCCCCGTCACGATATTGGCAAGGCGATCCACGTTCGCCGCGGTCAACCGCTCGGCGAGCCATCCCGCCAGCGCCCCGACGACGATCGCCATGAGCAAGGCGACGCCGGGCTGACCCAGGGCGCCGTAGACGTGTCCATCCAGCGCGGGCTCTCCTGTGCGCGGCACGCGATCGTTCCGGTCGGCGGGCGCTCGGGTGTTGCCTTGGCCGGCGGCTTGCGAGGCGGGCGCTCGGCGCGGCCGCGGAGGAGGGGCTGTGCCGCTTGGGTCGTAGCGCGGGATCAGGTGTGGATCACCTTCCCGTACGCATCCAGCACGCTCTCGTGCATCATCTCGCTGAGCGTCGGGTGCGGGAAGACCGTGTGCATCAGGTCTTCCTCGGTGGTCTCCAGGTTCATGGCGACGACGTAGCCCTGGATCAGCTCGGTGACTTCGGCGCCGACCATGTGGGCGCCCAGCAACTGGCCGGTCTTGGCGTCGAAGATCGTCTTCACCAGGCCGTCCGGCTCGCCCAGCGCGATGGCCTTGCCGTTGCCCGCGAAGGGAAACCGGCCGACCTTCACGGCGAAGCCCTGCTCCTTGGCCTTGGCCTCGGTGAGGCCCACCGAGGCGATCTGCGGCTGGCAGTAGGTGCAGCCGGGGATCTTGGCCTTGTCCATGGCGTGGGTGTGAAGGCCCTTGATCGTCTCGACGCAGAGCACGCCCTCGTGCTCGGCCTTGTGGGCGAGCATCGGTGGCCCGGCGACGTCGCCGATGGCGTAGACGCCGGGCACATTGGTGCGCCCGAGGCCGTCGGTGACCACGATCCCGCGCTCGATGGTAACCCCGAGAGTCTCGAGTCCGATGCCCTCGATGTTGCCGACGACGCCCACCGCCGAGATCAGCTTCTCCGCCGTCAGTTGCTGGGACTTGCCGTCCCCCGTCTCGATCGTCGCCGTAACGGCGTCGGCGGACTTCTCTACCTTCGTCACCTTGGTGCCGGTGAGGATCTTGATGCCCTGCTTCTCGAAGCGCTTACGGGCGAGGCCAGCGATTTCGGCGTCCTCCACCGGCAGGATCTGCGGCAGCAGCTCGATCACCGTCACCTCGGCGCCCATGGTGCGGTAGAACGAGGCGAACTCGATGCCGATGGCGCCGGAGCCCATGACCAGCAGGCTCTTCGGCATCGTCTCTGGCACCATGGCCTCGTAGTAGGTCCAGATCTGCTTCTTGTCCGGCTCGATGCCCGGTATGGCGCGGGGCCGCGCTCCGGTGGCGACGATGATGTGCTTGGCCGAATAGGCGCCCGCCGCCAGAGCGCCCTTGGGGGCCGGGGCGCGGGTGGTCTCCTTGACGGTGACTTGGCCCGGCTGATTACCCTTGGCGGCCGCCGTGATGGTGGCCTCGCCCCAAATCACGTCGACCTTGTTCTTCTTCAGCAGCATGCCGACGCCGCCGTTCAGCCGGGTCGAGACCCCGCGCGAGCGCTTGACGATTGCCGCGGTGTCGAATCCAACCTTCTCGGCCGACAGGCCGTAATCGGAGGCGTGCTGCATGTAGTGGTAGATCTCGGCCGTGCGCAGCAGCGCCTTGGTGGGGATGCAGCCCCAGTTCAGGCAGATGCCGCCGAGATGCTCGCGGTCCACCACCGCCGTCTTGAACCCGAGCTGCGCCGCCCGAATCGCCGCCACGTAGCCGCCGGGGCCGGCGCCGATGATGAGGATGTCATAGGTGTCGGCCATTGGGCGCTCCTACGTCCTCCACGCACTGGGAGGGACCGGGGTGGGGGTGATTCAGCCGTATTCGCCAGGCGGACGCTCCGTCCCGCCTAAACCAGCATCCCCATGGGGTTCTCGATCAGCGCCTTGAACGCCGAGATCAGTTCGGCGCCCAACGCTCCGTCGAGGACGCGGTGGTCGCAGGACAGGGTGGTGGTCATCACCTGGGCCACGGCCGGGGCGCCGTCGCGGACCACGATGCGCTTCTCGCCCGCACCCACCGCCAGGATCGAAGATTGCGGCGGGTTGATCACCGCCGTGAAGTGCTTGATGCCGAACATGCCGAGGTTGGACACGGAGGTGACGCCACCCTGGTATTCCTCGGACTTCAGCTTCTTGGCCCGCGCCCGGGCGGCGAAGTCCTTCATCTCGTTGGAGATGGTGGAGAGCGTTTTCTGGTCGGCCCGGCGGATCACCGGCGTGTACAGGCCGCCGTCGATGGCGACCGCCACGCCGACCTCGGCATTGTCGAAGCGCAGGATCCGGTCCTCGGCCCAGACGGCGTTGGCCGCCGGCACCCGCATCAGGGCGAGGCCCATCGCCTTGATGACGAAGTCGTTGACCGAAAGTTTGAACAGAGGCTTGCCGTCCTTGGTCTTGCCAGCGCTCGTGTTGAGCTGTTCGCGCAGGGCCATCAACGCATCGAGCTCGCAATCCACCGTCAGGTAAAAGTGCGGCGCCAGCTGCATCGCCTCGGTGAGGCGTTTGGCGATGGTCTTGCGCATGCCGTCGAGGGGGACTTCCTCGTAAGTGCCCTTCGGGTAGAAGCCGCGTACCTGGTCCGCGGAGAGGCCGGCGGGGGGCGCCGCCTTGGCGGGGGGCGGTGTGGCCTGCGCGGGCGCCGCTTGCGGGGCCTCGACGGGCTTCGGCGCGGCGGCGGGGGCCGCCTTGCCGGTTCCAGCCGCGAGCGCCGCGCGGACGTCGCGCTCGATCACCCGCCCGCGCGGGCCGGAGCCCGTCACTGCGCCGAGATCGACGCCTTCCTGTTTGGCGACGCGGCGGGCCAGCGGCGATGCGAAGACGCGTCCGACCTCGTTCGAGGGCGCGGCGCCGGGGCTCGCGCCCTCGCTCTTGCCGCCCGTGGGCTTCGCGCCGTCCGGGGCCTCGTTCACCCGGGCGTAGGACATCGTTCCGCCGCCGGGCGTGGCGTTCTCGGCGGTCGCCTCCGCCTTGGGGGATTCGGCCTTCGAGGCCTCGGCGCCCCCGCCGCCGGGGGCCTGCACGCTGGCCGGGTCCTCGCCGTCCGCCGCGATGATGGCGATCAGGTCGTTCACCGGCACGTCGGCCGTGCCCTCGGCCACCAGGATCTTGGCAAGCACGCCCTCGTCGATGGCCTCCACCTCCATGGTCGCCTTGTCGGTCTCGATCTCGGCGAGCACGTCGCCGGACTTCACCGCGTCCCCCTCCTTCTTAAGCCACTTGGCGAGGTTGCCCTTCTCCATCGTGGGCGACAGGGCGGGCATCAGGACGTTGATCGGCATGGGGGGAAATCCTGATCGTCAGCGGGCGATATCGGGGGAGCGGCGGTCAGTTCAGAATCGGCGCGTCGGGGTCGAGGCTCTCGGCTTCGAAGCCGGCGCGGATGCGCGCGAAGGCGTCATCCTCCGACATCTCGGTCTCTAGCGCGTAGACCCGCGCCGCCTGACGGGCGAGATCGGCGAGGAGGCGCCCCCAGGTGGCTGCGTCGTCGAAGGAGCGCCGCAGGGCAATGCTCACGGCCCCGTCGACGACGCTGGCGCGAAGGACCTCGACGCCACCGTTCTCGAGGGCATCCGGCGGGGCGGACAGTTCTTCGAATTTGTCGGTCATCATCTCGTCTCCGGTCTCCCCCCGGACGGGGAGAGTGGGAGGGGAACGCGCGCGGCCCTCAGCGGTAGCAGACCGCCTTTGCCGCCTCGATCACCTCGGCGACGTTGGGGAGCGCCAGCTTCTCGAGGTTGGCGGCGTAGGGCATCGGCACGTCCTTGCCGGTGACTCGCAGGACCGGGGCGTCGAGGTAGTCGAAGGCATCGACCATCAGGCGGGCCGAGATCTCGGCGCCGATGCCCGATTGCGGGAAGCCCTCCTCCACGGTGACGCAGCGGCCGGTCTTCTTCACCGATTCCACCACCGTTTCGGTGTCCATCGGGCGCAGGGTTCGCAGATCGATCACCTCCGCCTCGATACCCTCCTCGGCGAGGGCCTGCGCCGCCTTGAGGGCGTAGGTCATGCCGATGGAGAACGACACGATGGTCACGTCGGTGCCGGGACGGTGAATCCGCGCCTTGCCGATCGGCAGCACGAAGTCGTCGAGCTTCGGCACCGGGAAGCTCTGTCCGTAGAGGATCTCGTTCTCGAGGAAGATGATCGGGTTGGGATCGCGGATGGCCGCCTTGAGCAGGCCCTTGGCGTCCGACGCGGTGTAGGGCGCGATGACCTTCAGGCCGGGCACGTTGGAGTACCAGGCCGAGTAGTCGTGGCTGTGCTGGGCGCCGACGCGGGCGGCCGCACCGTTGGGGCCGCGGAACACGATGGGACAGCCGAGCTGGCCGCCGGACATGTAGAGGGTCTTGGCCGCCGAGTTTATGATGTGGTCGATCGCCTGCATGGCGAAGTTGAAGGTCATGAACTCCACGATGGGACGCAGGCCCGTGAAGGCCGCGCCGACGCCGATGCCGGCGAAGCCGTGCTCGGTGATCGGGGTGTCGACGACGCGGCGGGCGCCGAACTCCTGCAGCAGCCCCTGCGTGATCTTGTAGGCGCCCTGGTACTCGGCGACCTCCTCGCCCATCACGAAGACGGCGTCGTCCTTGCGCATCTCCTCGGCCATGGCGTCGCGCAGGGCCTCGCGGACGGTCGTCGAGACCATCTCGGTGCCCTCCGGAAACTCCTCCATGACCGGCGCCGGCGCCTTGTTGGTGATGGTGGCGGGGGCCGCCGGGGCCCTGGGCGCGTCGTCGCCGGTCTTGGCGCTCGGGGCCGGCTTCTCGGCTTGGCCCTCGGCCTGCATGTCGGGCGCCGGAGCGGGCTGCGCGGACGTCTCGGGTTTCGGGACACCGCCGCCAGCGGACGCTGCCGAAACGTCCTCGCCCTCGGCGGCGATGATCGCGATCGGCGTGTTGACCTTCACGCCCTCGGTGCCCTCCTCGACGAGGATCTTGGCGAGCACGCCCTCGTCGATGGCCTCGACCTCCATGGTCGCCTTGTCGGTCTCGATCTCGGCCAGCACGTCGCCGGATTTGACCGGGTCACCCGCCTTCTTCAGCCACTTCGAGAGCTTGCCCTCCTCCATGGTCGGGGAGAGGGCGGGCATCAGGATGTCGGTCGCCATGAAATACTCGTCGATCGAGGATGAGGCGGTCAGCCCTTCGGAGACGGGGGGTGCGGCCGCATGCGCGGGATGCCGCCCCATCTCCGACACATGATGGGTCTCAGGCGCGGGCTTCCAGCAGGATGTCGGTCCACAGCTCGGACGGATCCGGCTCGGGATCGTGCGTGGCGAACTCGGCGGATTCGTTCACGGTTTCGCGCACCTTGGCGTCGGCGGCCTTCAGCTCGGCCTCGGGCACCCCGTGCATCTCGATCAGGCGCTTGCGCACCATCTCGATCGGGTCGTGCTCCTCGCGCATCTTCGAGACCTCGTCCTTGGTCCGGTACTTGGCCGGGTCGGACATCGAGTGGCCGCGATAGCGGTAGGTCTGCATCTCGAGGATGTAGGGGCCCTCGCCCGAGCGAGCGTGCTGGATCGCCCGGGTCGCCGCCTCGCGCACGGTGCGCACGTCCATGCCGTCCACCTGCTCGCCGGGGATGCCGAAGGAGATGCCGCGCCGGGAGAAGTCGGTCTGGGCCGAGGCGCGAGCCACCGAAGTGCCCATGGCGTAGCGGTTGTTCTCGATCACGTAGACCACCGGCAGCTTCCAGAGCTGCGCCATGTTGAAGCTCTCGTAGACCTGGCCCTGGTTGGCCGCACCGTCACCCATGTATGTCAGGCTGACGTTGCCGTTCTTCTTGTAGGCGTCGGCAAAGGCCAGCCCCGTCCCAAGCGAGACCTGGGCGCCGACGATGCCGTGGCCGCCGAAGAACTGCTTTTCGTGGGAGAACATGTGCATCGAGCCGCCCTTGCCGCGGCTGTAGCCGCCGCGCCGGCCGGTCAGCTCGGCCATGACGCCCTTCGGATCCATGCCGCAGGCGAGCATGTGGCCGTGGTCTCGGTACCCGGTGATGACCTGGTCGCCGTCGACCGAGGCCATCTGCATGCCGATGACCACCGCTTCCTGGCCGATGTAGAGGTGGCAGAAGCCGCCGATCAGGCCCATGCCGTAGAGCTGTCCGGCCTTCTCCTCGAAGCGCCGGATCAGCAGCATCTCGTGATAGGCGTGGAGATCTTCCTCGCGGGTGAACTGCGGCGCGTTCGGGGCCGGCGCGTGGGTTTCGGCCGCGCCCGTGGGCTTCGCCCCCCCGGATCGCTCAGCCCCCGCCCGGCTTATGTCGGAGGCGGCTTGGCCTGCATCCTTCGCGGCATCCATCGGCAACTCCCCGGGACCATCTGTTCACCCGGGGTTCTAGGGCACGCCCGAAGTGAAAGCGAGGCCGCCCACCCGACAGAACGGGGAAGTTGTCAGTTGCGAAGCGCCTGCGCGGGCGACGGGTTTCGCCGTCCGGGGCCGATCAGGGATCGATGATGACCACGTCGTTGGCATGGACACGGCCGAGCATGACGCGGGCGCGCTCCTCCAGGAGGTCGCGATCGATCTGATCGCTGCGCAGCAGGGCCACCCGGTGCTCCCAGATCGTCCGGTCCGCCTTGGCGGCGTTGAGCTCCTGATTCAGGGCGCGGGCCTGGACCTTGAGGGCGCGCTTGGCCTCGAGGCCGCGGTTGCCGCTTTCGGCCTGATGCACGAAGAAGCCCACGACGAGGCCCGACACGGCGTAGAGGCCGAGGGGCATCAGAACAGCACGGACGCGACGACGGACCACCATGCCGGCACGATGCACCCACAGGGTTAAGGAAGTGCTGACGGAACCGCGAAGGGTCGCCCTGCGCAGGGGGGCCCCGAGCCGATGATGCGCTTCGATCTGGTCGATCTCTCGCTGTTCCGGCACGTGGTGGAGGCGGGCTCGATCACCCACGGCGCGGCCCGGGCGAATCTCGCCCTCGCCGCCGCCTCCGTGCGCATCCGCGCCATGGAGGAGACCCTCGGGGCCGCGCTGCTGACGCGGGGGCGCCAGGGGGTGGTGCCGACGCCGGCGGGGCGGTCGCTCCTCGCCCATGCGCGCGGGCTCCTCGACGGGATCGACCGGATGCAGGAGGACCTGGCCGCCTTCTCGGGCGGCACCGTGGGGCAGATTCGCCTCGTCTCGAACACCAACGCCCTCACGGAATTCCTGCCCGAGGTCCTGAGCGCCTTCCTGGCCCGTCAGGCCGGTGTCAGCGTGGACATCGAGGAGCGGACCTCGGATGAGATCGTCGGGCTGGTGGCCGAGGGCTCGGCCGATCTCGGTATCGTCGCCGGCACCGTCGATACCGGCGCCTTGGAGACCTATCCGTTCCGGCAGGACCGCTTCGTCATGGTGGCGGCCACCGGGCACCCCCTGGCGGCGCGCGCCTCGGTCGCCTTCGCGGAGGTGATCGAGCATCCCCTGGTCGGCCTCGACCGGACCAGCGCCCTCACCCGCTTCCTGGCCGACAAGGCCGCGCGCACGGGCCGGCCTCCGATGCGCCTCCGGGTGCAGCTGCGCAGTTTCGACGCGATCTGCCGGCTCGTGGCCTGCGACGTCGGCCTCGGCATCGTCCCCGAGACCACTGCGGCCCGTGCCGCGCGCACCATGGCCCTCGCCATCGTGCCCCTGGAGGATGCCTGGGCCCTGCGCGATCTCACGATCTGCCTGCGCTCGCTGGACGATCTGCCCCGGTTCACGCGGGATTTTGTGGCTCACCTGCGCGGTTGAGGCGGCTTTCGGACCCCGGGGGCTCCCATCCGGGGCGCGGCTTCGGTACAAACCGGCTCGGGCTCCCGTTCGAGGGCGCCATTGTTCGGGGGAGTTCGCCGGCCACATGCAGGATTCGACGTCCTCCGCGCCCGACACCTCCCTGGTCGATCCCGACGTCCACGTGGAGAGCTTCCGGCAGGCCCGCGAGGCGCGCCGGCTGGAACTCGTCGAGGATTACGTCGAGCTCATCGCCGACCTGATCGGTGATGGCGGCGAGGCGCGGCAGGTGGATATCGCCGCGCGCCTCGGCGTGGCCCAGCCGACCGTCGCCAAGATGCTGAAGCGCCTCGCCGAAGACGGCCTCGTGCAGCAGCGCCCCTATCGGGGCGTCTTCCTCACGGAGGCCGGGCAGGCCCTGGCCGTGCAGAGCCGCGAGCGCCACCGCATCGTCGAGCAGTTCCTCTGCGCGCTCGGTGTCAGCCCCGAGATCGCCCGCCGCGACGCCGAGGGCATCGAGCATCACGTCAGCGCCGAGACACTGGAAGCCTTCCGTCTGTTCACGGCCAGATCCGCCTAGGGTCCGTTCGGATCCCGGCGGGGCCGGTCAGGCCGGGGTGGCCTGGAGCGGAGCCGCATGCTCGGGCATCGGCTCACCGTCCGGCACCACGTCCACCTCGACCTTGAGCTTCTGCGGGCCCGAGGCGGAAACGATGCCGTCGATGGGGGACACGTCGGTGTAGTCGCGTCCACGGGCCACGACGATGTGATCGTCGCACATGCCGATGCCGTTGGTGGGGTCGAGGCCGATCCAGCCGTCCCCGCACCAGACCGAGACCCAGGCATGGCTCGCATCGGCGCCGCGCAGGCGCGGGCGACCGGCGGGCGGGATCGTCCGGAGGTAGCCGCTGACATAGGCGGCCGGCAGGCCGAGGCCGCGCAGGGCCGCGATCATGATGTGGGTGAAGTCCTGGCAGACGCCGGCCCGGAGGGCGAAGGCCTCGGCGAGGGGCGTGTGCACGGTGGTGGCCTTCGCGTCGAAGGTGAAGTCCGCCCGGATCCGCTGCATCAGGTCGAAGGCGCCGCCATAGGCGCTCCGGCCCGGGGGAAAGCTCGGCCGGGCATAATCCGTCACCTCCGGCACCAGCGGCACGCGCAGGCTCGGGAATTGGAAGTGCACCGGCCGGTCCGGGCCGAGGCCGCGCCCATTCACCGCCTCGTCGCGGACCTGCTCCCAAGGGCGGCCGGATTCCGCCGGCGGCGGCGGATCGCGCTCGACCCGAACCCGCGACAGGGCCTCCACCCGCAGTTCGGTGTGGGGCGTGTCGATCGTGACCGCGGTGGCATCGAGACCGAAATAGTCGCGCCGGACGATGCGGGTCCGCGGATCGGGCGTGATCGTGAGGCCGCTCTCCAGCACGGTCTGCCCCTCCCCGTCGCGCGGGCGCAGGCGCAGGGTGCAGCGGGCGAAGCGCACGGGGCGGGCGTACCGGTATGTGGTGAGGTGGCGCAGCGTATAGATCACGCGAGCCCCACGAGCTTTTCCGGGCGCAGGGCATGCGGCCCGTTGGGGAAGTAGCGGGTGGCCACGGCGTCGGCGAGGCCCTCGACCTCGTTCTCCAGGCGCATCAGGGCGGCGCCGTCGAACTCCGCCGCCTCGCCGGTGGCGAACTCGGCCAAGAGCTTGGCGGCGATGCGCTGGTGCGGCTCGGGCAACCCGTCGGCCCGTAGAACCGGAAGCTGGCCGAGATGCCGGGTGATCGCCTCGAGCTGGAAGGCGACCGAGCGCGGATTGAACGGATCGAGGAGCACCATGTCGCGCACCGGATCGAGGGCCACCCCCTGCAGGTAGCGGGCACCGAACGAAACGTGCGAATCGCACAGGGACAGCATCACGCCGAGGTCCTCGGCGCTGGCGCCGTCGCCGGCGAAGCGGGTGGCGAAGCTCAAGGTATTGATGGCGCGCTCGATCCGGCGGCCGAGACCGACGAAGTGCCAACCGGTGGTGCGGTTCATGTTCTCCTGGGCGAGACCCGACAGGGCCGCGATGTGGCTGAGGGCGCGTTCGGCGAGGCCCAGGAGCTGCGCTTCTGGCAACGCCTGCCCGGCCTCGATCTCCAGGACCTCCTTCAGGTCCGCCAGCGCCCGCCAGGCTTCGCCGGAGAGACGCTCGCGCAGGGTCGCGGCGTTGATCCGCGCGGACAGGCTGTGGCGCAGGGCGGAGCCGTGGGCGTCGTGGCCGCCGAGGGCCTGCTGGGCCAGGGCCGCGGTGGGCAGGTCGGGGGCCTCGATGGCCCCCCACTCGTCGAGGAGTGCACGAATGCGCAGCGCGGTGGGCGCCTTCGCGTCGCCCGCCATGTCGGCGATCACGGCGGAACCGACGCTGCCGAGATGCGCGAGGACGAGGCGGATCACCGCCTCGGCCCGCTCGACGTAGCGCCCGAACCAGAACAGGTTGTCGGCCGCCCGCGAAGGCAGGTGCCCGGCGATCCGGCGCACCCGCGCCGGCCCGGTCTGAATCAGGGTGACCGGCTCCACGGGATCGCGCGACAGGATCCAGACATCGGCCGACTTGATGCCGGCGCGCATCTCAAGAGGCTCGACATCGGGCCGCTCCGAGATGCGGCAGAAGCCGCCCGGCATCACGCGCCAGCCCTCGGGCGTCGCCGCCGCGAAGACCCGCAGCACGAAGGGCCGCGGCACCAGGCGCAGGGAGCCGCCGCTCGGGTCCCAGGCCGGCATGGTGGCGAGCGGCATCGTCTCCTGGGCGACGTAGTCGAAGGGCCGGTCGCGCAGGGCCGCGCGCAGGCGGTCGCGTTCGGCATCGAGGGCATGCGGGGCCAGGATCGCGTCGCGCACGGCTCCCTTCGGAGGCGTCGCCACCGGACGCAGGCTCAAGCTGTCGAGCCGGTCGCGGATCTCGGCCAGCGCCCGCGGATCGCCGCACCACCAGGTCTTCGGCCCGGCGAGTGTCAGGTCCCGCCCGAGGAGATGCCGTGCGATGCCGGGCAGGTAGGCGGCGAGCGCACCGGATTCGAGGATGCCCGAACCCGGCATGTTGCCGACGACGAGGTTGCCGTTGCGCAGGGCTTCCACGATGCCCGGGACGCCGAGGCGCGAGGCCGGGTTGAGCTCCAGGGGGTCGAGGTAGTCGGAGTCGATGCGCCGCCAGAGCACGTCCGCTCGCTTCAGGCCGGAGACGGTGCGGATGTGCAGGGCTCCGTCCTGCATCACGAGGTCGTCGCCCTCCACCAGGAGCAGGCCGAGATAGCGGGCGAGCGCGGCCTGCTCGACATAGGTCGAGCTGAAAACCCCTGAGGTCAGGAGGCAGATGCGCGGGTCGCTGCGCTGCGCACCCACCGCGAGGCCATCGCGAAAGGCCTGGAAGAAGGCGGCCAGGCGCTCGACCTGCAGGTCGGCATGAAGGTCCGGGAAGGCGCGGGTGAGGACGAGCCGGTTCTCAAGGGCGTAGCCGGGCCCGGAGGGCGATTGCGTCCGGTCGGCGAGCACCCGCCAGCGCCCGTCGGGCCCGCGCGTCACGTCGGCGGCGTAGAGCTTGAGGAAGCGGCCGCCCGGCGGCGTGACGCCGACCAGGGGACGCATGAATTCCGGGCTGCCCGCCACCACTGCGGCCGGCAGCAGGCCCTCGGCCACGAGGCGCTCCGGGCCGTAGAGGTCGGCGAGGATCGTCTCCATCAGCGCGGCGCGCTCGACGATGCCGGCGCTCAGCGTCTCCCAGTCCGCCTGTTCGAGGACGAGCGGCAGCGAGCCCAGCGGCCAGGCATGCTCGCGCTTGTCGCCGTAGATCCGATAGGAGATCCCGGTGTCGCGGATGCGCCGGACCGCCGAGATGAAGCGGGCGCCGATCTCGACCTCGTCCATACCGCCGAGCTGGTCGAGGAATCGCGGCCAGGCCCCCTTGGGACGGCCCTCGTGATCCATCAGCTCGTCGGGGACGTCCCGATGTGGCCGGTATGCGGAGGTCCAGCGCGCGAGGCGCTCGGCCCGTCCCTGTATCTCCGCCGCGGCCGCTGCGCTCATGGGAGGGTGAAGCCCGGGGGTGCGGGGGTGCGCAGGTCGAGCGTCATCGGAAACTCGCGATTGGTCTCTTCGGGCGGCATCGCGATCTTGCCGGGGGTGTGGCCGTGGGCCTGGAAGCGCGCGAGGCGACGCCCCTCCGCCTCGTAGGTGTTCACCGGGAAGGTCTCGTAGTTGCGTCCGCCCGGATGGCTGACATGGTACCGGCAGCCGCCCAGCGACCGGCCGCTCCAGGCGTCGAGGATGTCGAGGGTGAGCGGCGAGTGCGCGGGAATCGTGGGGTGCATCGAGGAGGCGGGCTGCCACGCCTTGAAGCGCAGGCCGGCCACCGCCTCGCCGGCGGTCCCGGTGCCGGTCATCGGCAGGCGCCGGCCGTTGCAGGCGATGACGTGCCGGCCGGGCACGTAGCCCTCGACCTTCACCTGCAGACGCTCCACCGACGAGTCCACGTAGCGCACGGTTCCCCCGATCGCGCCCTCCTCGCCCAGCACGTGCCAGGGTTCGAGGGCCTGGCGGAGCTCCAGCTTCACGCCGCCCTGCTCCACCGTTCCGAAGACTGGGAAGCGGAACTCGCGCTGCGCCACGAAGGCCGCCGGGTCGAAGTCGTAGCCGGCCGCCCGGAGGTCTTCCAGTACGCCGAGGAAATCGGCCCACAGGAAGTGGGGCAGCATGAAGCGATCGTGCAGGCCCGTGCCCCAGCGGACACATCCGCCTTCCTGCGGCTCGCGCCAGAGCCAGGCAACGATCGCCCGCAGCAGGAGCTGCTGCGCCAGGCTCATGCGCGGATCCGGCGGCATCTCGAACGAGCGGAATTCGAGAAGCCCGAGGCGCCCCGTGGGGCCGTCCGGCGAGTAGAGCTTGTCGATGCAGATCTCGGACCGGTGGGTGTTGCCGGTCACGTCCACGAGGATGTTGCGGAAGATGCGATCCACGAGCCAGCGCGGGATGTTGGGCTCGTCGGGCTTCGGCACCTGCGCCATGGCGATCTCGAGCTCGTAGAGCCCATCGTGGCGCGCCTCGTCCATGCGCGGCGCCTGGCTCGTCGGACCGATGTAGAGGCCCGAGAACAGGTAGGACATCGCCGGGTGGCGCTGCCAGTACAGCACCAGGCTCTTCAGGAGGTCGGGCCGGCGCAGGAACGGCGAGTCGTCCGGTGTCGCGCCGCCGAGCACCACGTGGTTTCCGCCGCCGGTGCCGGTGTGTCGGCCGTCGGTCATGAACTTCTGCGCGCCGAGGCGGATCTGCCGGGCATCCTCGTAGAGGTCGGTGGTGATCCGCACGGCGTCGCGCCAGGCCGCGGCGGGATGCACGTTGACCTCGATCACGCCGGGATCGGGCGTGACTTTGATGACGTTGAGGCGCGGGTCGAAGGGGGGCTCGTAGCCTTCGATGTGGAGCGGCTGCTTCAGCGCAGCGGCCGTCGCCTCGAGATGGCCCAGGAGCTCCAGGTACTCGTCGACCCGCTGCAGGGGCGGCATGAAGACGTGCAGGATGCCGTCGCGCGGCTCCACCGCGAAGGCGGTGCGGACCGCGACGCCGGTGACGCCGGAGCCGTTGACGGTCTCGGGGCCGGGATGGCCCTCGGGGAGCGGGGCGCGGGCTTCCAGCGTGTCCTGCGGCTGGTAATAGGGATAGTGCTCCGGCGGCACGAAGGGCAGCGAGGACAGGGGCAGGCGGTAGCCCACGGGCGAGTCGCCCGGCGTCAGGAAGGCGTGGCCCCGGCGAAAGTCCCACGGCTCCGAGATCCAGAGCCGGTCGGAATCGCTCGCCTTGCCGGTGGGCAGGCTCGCCAGCGGGAGGGCATAGCCCGCGGCCTCGCCGAGACCGCGCGCGAAGACCCGCGCCATGCGGGCATTGGTCTCCGGGTTCGGGTAGTGCGGCTCCGCCGTCGTGACGTTGGGGGGCAACTCGTCGCGCTTGTCGGACCAGTAGACCGGATCCTCGAAGGCCGGGAACACGTAGGCCCCGAGGCCGAGGCGCTTGGCGACTCCGTCGATCAGGGCCTTGGCCTTGTGGATGTCGGCGTCGCGGGGGCCGTCCTCGGGGGCGATCAGGCCGGCATCCTTCCAGACCGGCACACCGTCCCGGCGCCAGTACAGGGCGAAGGCCCAGCGCGGTAGGCTCTCGCCCGGATACCACTTGCCCTGGCCGTAATGCAGCATGCCGCCGGGGGCGAAGCGATCGCGCAGGCGACGGATCAGCTTGTCGGCGAGGCCGCGCTTGGTCGGACCGACGGCGGCGGCGTTCCACTCGGGCGACTCGAAGTCGTCGATGGAGACGAAGGTCGGCTCCCCGCCCATGGTCAGGCGCACGTCCTGCTCGGCGAGGTCGGCGTCGATGCGGTCGCCGAGGGCGTCCATCGCGGCCCAGACCTCCTCGGAGAACGGCTTGGTGATGCGCGGCGCCTCGGCCACGCGGGTCACCGTCATCTCGAAGCCGAACTCGACGCCCGCCGGCTCGGCGAGGCCGGAGATCGGCGCCGCGGAGGCGTGGTGCGGGGTCGCCGCCAGCGGGATGTGGCCCTCGCCGCAGAGGAGGCCCGAGGTGGCGTCGAGCCCGATCCAGCCGGCGCCCGGCAGGTAGACCTCGGCCCAGGCGTGCAGATCGGTGAAGTCGGTGGTGGTGCCGGCCGGCCCGTCGACGGCGGTGGTGTCGGGGATGAGCTGGATCAGGTAGCCCGACACGAAGCGGGCCGCCATGCCGAGGCGGCGCAGGATCTGCACCATCAGCCAGGCCGAGTCGCGGCAGGAGCCGCTCTTCAGCGTCAGGGTCTCGGCGGCGGTCTGGACGCCGGGCTCCATGCGGACGCCGTAGGTGATCTCCTGCGCCACCTGGGCGTTCAGGGCCACGAGGAACAGGACCGTGTTCTGCTCGGCCGGGAGGCGCTCGAGGAAGGTATCCACCTCCGGCGCCATGGCGTCGTCGAGGACGAGGTAGGGCTTCAGCTCGGCCGTGAGGTCGTCCGCGTAGGTGAAGCCGCGGGTCTGGGCATAGTCTTCGACGAAGAAGTCGAATGGGTTGATCACCGACATGTCGGCGGTGAGGTCGACCTCGATCTTCAGCTCGGTGGTCTTCTCCGGAAAGACCAGCCGGGCGAGCCAGTTGCCGTTCGGGTCCTGCTGCCAGTTGATGAAGTGGTTCTCCGGCAGAACCTTGAGCGAGTAGGCCGGAACGGCGGTCCGCGTATGCGGCGCCGGGCGCAGGCGGATCACCTGGGGGCCCAGCGTGATCGGCCGATCGTAGGTGTAGTGGGTGACGTGGTGCAGGGCGGCTTTGATCGACACGGGGGCTCCCGCTGTGACTGGACAGGGCGCCGGGCGGGCGGATCGGCACGCGCCGGCGGCGGAGGGACGGGGCACCACCCTGCGGTGCTCCGAAGAAAGCTTCACCAGAGACATACGCCAACGGAGACCCGCAAGCGATGCCCTTGCGCGTGGGGACCCGGAAGGCCGCCCGCACGACGACCGCCCCATCCTCGCGCCGGGGGATGGCCAGGACGGGTACGGCCCGTGACGGCCTGCAAGTTTCGTGCTCCCGCGGTTCGGCCATGCCGGCCGAGCCCCAGGGCCGGAACTTCGGTCCCCTCCCATGCTTTGCCACCGTATCGCGTGCGGATAGGCTAAGAGGGTTCCCTCGCGGGCGGCATGCGACGCTCCGCGGACAGACAGGAAAGGCGTCCCCCGACGGCTCCATGAAGATCTTCCAGTGCCAGGCTTGCCACCAGCCGATCAGCTTCGAGAGCACCCATTGCGAGAGCTGCGAGCGTCGGCTGGGCTATGTCTGCGACGTCCACGAGATGTCGGCGGTGGAGCCGGTGAACGGCCTCTGGCACGCCTACGCGAATCCGGGCCGCAAGTACCGGTTCTGCGCCAACGCGGATCACGACGCCTGCAACTGGCTGGTCCCGGACGATTCTCCCAACCGCTACTGCGTCACCTGCCGCCACAACCACGTGGTGCCCGATCTCTCCATCGCCTGGAACCTGACCCGCTGGCGCCAGATCGAGGCGGCCAAGCATCGGCTGTTCTATTCGCTGCTGCGCCTCGACCTGCCGCTGATGACCCGCGACGAGAACCCCGCCACGGGTCTCGCCTTCGATTTCCTGGTCGATCCGTCGGAAAGCTATCAGATCGGGCCACCCGTCCTCACCGGGCATCGCAGCGGTCTCATCACCCTCAACATCGCCGAGGCCGACGACGTCGAGCGAGAGCGGCGGCGGATGCTGTTCGGCGAGTATTACCGCACGCTGCTCGGGCATTTCCGCCACGAGATCGGACATTACTTCTGGAACGTGCTGGTGCGCTTCGACCAGAGCCTGTGGACCTTCCGGTCCCTGTTCGGGGACGAGCGGCTGAACTATTCCGGCGCCCTGCAGCGCCACTACGCCCACGGAGCACCGCCGGACTGGGAGGAGAGCTACGTCAGCGCTTACGCCACGGCGCATCCGTGGGAGGACTTTGCCGAGACCTGGGCTCAATACCTCCACATCGTCGACACGCTGGAGACCGCCAGCACCTTCGAGATGCATGTGCGTCCGCGCCTGCGCCACGGCTCGTCCGAGCCGGTGGTGATCGACTTCGACCCCTACCGGATGACGGATTTCAGCCGGATCGTGGAGGCGTGGCTGCCCCTCACCTACGCGGTGAATTCGCTCAGCCGCAGCATGGGCCAGCCGGCCCTGTTCCCGTTCAAGCTGACCCCGGCGGTGATCGCCAAGCTGTCCTTCGTGCACGAACGGATCGAATCGGTCCGCTGCATGGGCAGCTCCGATGCCGACGCGGATGTCCTCAAGGCGGTCATCACGGGCCTGCGCCAGAAGGTGGCGGCCCCCAACGCCTGAGTGCCCGGCCCCGATCGGACCCCCCGGGCGGTCAGGTCGGTTCGATGGCGCGCGGCCGGCCCTCGTCGTCGATGGCCACGAAGGTGAAGGTCGCCTCGGTGACCTGCTCCCGAAACTGGGTGCGGAAGCGCCGCGCCCAGGCCTCGACCTCGATCTTCATGGAGCTGCGCCCCACCCGATCGATCCGGGTGTAGACGCAGAGGACATCGCCGACCCGCACGGGCCGGATGAACGTCATCGCATTCACCGCGACCGTGACCGCCCGTCCCTGCGAGCGCTCCACGGCGGCGATCCCGCCGGCCTGGTCCATCTGCGACATGACCCAGCCGCCGAAGATGTCGCCGTTGGCGTTCGTGTCGGCCGGCATCGCGATGGTGCGCACCGTCAGGTCCCCGCTGGGGCGCCGCGCCTCGTCCGTCTCCGTCATGATCCCGCTCACGTCTCACCCTCGACCGCCCGCAGTGTAGGCCGATGCCGGGCCCTTTGCCGAGGCATCGCGACCGCCTTCAGGGCATCACGTCGGCATATTTCAGGGCACCGGCCAGGATGATCGCGAAGGCGGAGAGAACGAGTTCGAGAGGAACCAATTCCCAGAGTGCGCGCGCCTCGGCGCGGCGGGCCGCAAGGACGTTCATGGCGTAACCTCCGAAGCGAGCCGTTTCGATGACGACCGTCTTCCAAGGCAGCAACTTATCGCATCCCGCCGGTGGGTCACAGCCATCGGCCTGAAGTTTACTGCTGAAAACGAGGACGGCCCGGCCCTCGTCATAACGAAGGCCGGGCCGCGAAGGCTTTGCGTCCGTGTCGGGACGCAGCCGGTTCCTTAGTAGTAGAAGCGGCGCGGGCCGTAGAAGCGACGCGGACCATAGAAACGACGCGGGCCGTAGAAGCGGCGCGGGCCGTAGTAGCGACGGCCGTAGAAGGGGCGCGGGCCGTAGAAGCGACGCGGGCCATAGAAGCGTCGGCGATAGCCGTAATACTGAACCGTCTGCACAGCGGCCGGCGCAGCCTCGCTCTGGAGGGCGAGGGCAGGACCGACGGGGGCGGCCGAAGCGCCCTGTGGCGCGGTGGCGGCGAAGCCTAGGGCCAGCAGCGCGGCCAGCACGAGTTTCCTCAGCACGTTCTCAACTCCCTGAATTCTGTCGAGTCTCGACACACCGGCATCCCTCGTCGCGAGGCCCGGATGCAGCAAACGCACGAGGTGCGAAAGCGTTTCCCACGGCTCGGCAAGCGTTGCCGTGATGGTCAACGAAGCCCTGCGTGCGGTTCGTCACGCGATCTTCAGGGTCATGTCCACCGTCGGTGCATCGGCACTGCCCTTCACGAGGCCGATACCGTGCTCGCAATCCTCACGACGCAGATAGGCCTCCGCCGAATCTGCGACGACGTTTCCGTTCTGCGACCGCAGGCGCCAGCGCCATCCGCCGGCGGAATCCCGGTAGAGTTCAAACCGCATCGCCCATGCCTCCGAAGACGCCGGGCTCGGTACCCGGCCCCCTGTGATGTGGCCCCGCGAAACGGCATGGCAATGCCCGGGGCATCGGACGCGAAAACGCCGCCCCGGAAACCGGGACGGCGCTCGAATGCGTCGGATGTGACGGATCAGGAACGCGGGCCGCGATCCAGCCAGCCGATGGCGCGACCCTCGCCGCCGCCCTGCGGGCGCGGGGCCCGGGGGCGTTCGCCGCGCGGCTCGGCGCGGGGCTCGCCCTGGGCGGCCGGCCGGCGATCGCCGCGGCCGTCCTGCGGACGGGCCGCGCCGTCGGAACGGCTCGGGCGTCCGGAGCCACCGCGGTTCTCACCGCCGCGCCCCTCGAAGCCACGGCCCTGGCCGGGACGGCCGCCCGGGCGGCTGCTCGGACGCTGGCCCTGGCGCTGGCCGGGACGCTGGCCGTTCGGCGCCGGACGGCGCTCCTCGGCCTGGGCGTTGTCCGCCGCCTCCTGGCGAGACGGCGGGGTGAAGCCCTCGGGGAAGGCGCCGACGGGGATCTTCTGGCGCGTGGTGCGCTCGATGTCCCGCAGGTAGGCCTTCTCCTCGTCGTTGCAGAACGAGATCGCGAGCCCGTTCGCCCCGGCGCGCGCGGTGCGGCCGATGCGGTGGACGTAGCTCTCCGGCACGTTCGGGAGGTCGTAGTTGATGACGTGGCTCACCGCCTCGACGTCGATGCCGCGGGCGGCGATGTCGGTGGCGACGAGCACCCGGCAGGAACCGTCCTTAAAGGCGGCCAGCGCCCGCTCGCGCTGCGGCTGCGACTTGTTGCCGTGGATCGCCGAGGCGTTGATCCCGACCTTCTCCAGGCCGCGGACGACGCGGTCGGCGCCGTGCTTGGTCCGGGTGAAGACGAGGACGCGCTCGATCGCCGGATCGCGCAGGATGTGGTTCAGCAGGGCCTGCTTCGCCCCGGTATGGGCGAAGATGACCTCCTGGGTGACGCGCTCGGCGGTGGTGGCGACCGGAGTCACCGCCACCTGGATCGGATCGCGCAGGTACTGGTCGGCGAGGCTGGCGATGTTCTTCGGCATGGTCGCCGAGAAGAAGAGGCTCTGGCGCTCCTTCGGCAGCATCTTCACGATGCGCTTCAGGGCGTGGATGAAGCCGAGGTCCAGCATCTGGTCGGCCTCGTCGAGGACGAGGATCTCGACGGCCTCGAGGGTCAGCGAGCGACGCTCGATGAGGTCCATCAGGCGACCGGGAGTCGCGACCAGGATGTCGACGCCGTTGGCCAGCGCCTTCTCCTGGCGGGAGATGGTGACGCCGCCGAACACCACGGTGTTGGTGAACGAGAGGTATTTTCCGTAATCGGAGAAGTTCTCCGCGATCTGGTTGGCGAGCTCGCGGGTGGGCGAGAGCACCAGCACGCGGCAGCCGCGACGGATCGCCTTGCGCGGGGTTTCGGCGAGGCGGTGCAGGATCGGCAGCGCGAAGGCCGCCGTCTTGCCGGTTCCCGTCTGGGCGATGCCGCAGAGATCACGGCCCTGCATGGCGGGGGCGATGGCCTGGGCCTGGATCGGGGTCGGGCTCTTGTAGCCGGCCTCTTCCAGGGCGCGCAGCACGGGCTGGGCGAGGCCGAAATCGGTGAATTGGGTCAAGGAGTCACTTTCAGGCAGCGGGACCGTGCCGGACGCCCTCGTGGCGAGGGAAATCGTCGAAAAAGGTGGTCGGTCCGTTGAGCTGGAGCCGCCCGCGTGCCGGGGCAGTCCGGGTGCATGCACGTTGAAGAGAGGGGCTCAGGTCGCGCGGGGCCCGCAGAAGCGATCCGGCAATCCGTCACGCAGCCCTCTCAAGCGGAACCATGACGGCCGCTGACGCTGCACCTGCGATATGATCCTTCGCGGGTGCGAAGTCAATGGCCACGTTGACGACGACACAGGCCGTTCGCGTCCATCGCCAACGTCGAGGGCGAATGGCGGACGAACGGATTGACGCGGCGGCAACACTGGCGTGTTACCTCGTCCCACCAGCCGGACCGCCCGGCACTTCACGGGGTCGGATGATCGCGCGCCACACCCTCACCTATGTCGGCTCGCGGGGTGTCGCCGCAGCCCTGAACATGGGCGCCCTCGCGGTATTCACCCGGCTCGCGCCCACGGACGTGTTCGGACTCTACCTGCTTATCCTGTCCTGGGCGCTGGTGCTGTACAGCGCCACCTGCCAGTGGCCGAAATTCTCGTTCTTCGCCCTCTACGCCGAGGAGCGTGCGATCTTGCAGGTCGGCACCGTAGTCCGACTCCTCGGCGCGATGGCGGCGCTCGCCGCCCTGATCGCGGCGTGCGCCGCCGGGCTCGGACTGCTCGAGCCGCACGCCGCGCTCGCGATCTTCGCCGCCGTCTTCGGCATGATGGCCTTCGAGGGCGCCGCCGAGATCGCGCGGACGCGGCTGGAGGTCGGCGCGGTCGCCGCGTCTGTGATGCTGCGCGCCGTGCTGGTCCTGGCCCTCGGCAGCAGCGCCCTCCTCCTCGGTGGCGGCGCGATCCCGCTGCTGCTGGCCACCGCCGGCGCCAACATCGTCGCGGCCCTGCCCACGCTCTATGTCATCCGCGGCCTGCTGCGGGGCGGCGGGAGCTGGGCGGAGGCGCGGCGCCTCCTCGCCTATGGCTGGCCCCTGGTGCTCTCGTTCGGGGCCGCCGCCCTGGCGCAGACTGCCGACCGCCTCGTGATCGGGGCCAGCATCGGCGTCTCGGAGCTCGGGGCCTACGGCGCCTTCGCTGACTTCCTGCGCCAGAGCTTCGTCGTCTTCGGCGACAGCGTGGCCCTCGCGCTGATCTCGATCGCCAAGCGAGATGCCCGCGACGGCGGCATCGCCGCGGCCCGTCCGGTGCTGGAGGATGCCATCCGCCTCCTCACCCTGATCGCCGCCTTCGGCGCGGTGTTCTTCCTGGCCTTCGACGGCCTCCTCGTCACCCTCCTGCTCGGCCCCGATTACCGCGAGACCGCCCTGCGGGTGGCGCCCCTCCTGGTGGCGGCCAGCATTTTGCAGATGTTCCGGTCGTATTATTTCGGGCAGGTCATCTACTTCACCCAGAAGAGCCAGCTCGATGCGGTCGCATCGCTGACGCTGCTCGTGGCGATCGGTGGACTTTCGGCCCTGCTCATCCCGCGCTACGGCGTCGAGGGGGCGGCCATCGCCATGGCGACGGGACAGGCCCTGGCCTGCCTCGTCTTCATCCTCGGCTCCCGCGAGCGCTTCCGCATGCCGGTGCCCCTGCGCGACCTCGCGGCGATCTGCGGCCTGGCCCTGGCCTGCGCCGCGGCGATTGCCGGGCTCGGCCGCCTCCCCCTGGATCCGGGCCTCGCCCTCGGCCTGCGCCTCGCCTGCCTCGCCGCCGTCTCGGCCGGGACCGCGTGGGCGTTCAACATCCTGGGCGTCGCCGACCTCGCGGCGCGCCGCTTCGGTCGCGCCGCCTCATGAGCCGCTCCGCCCAGCGCCAGGTCGCGACCCCCGAGGGCCTCGTGGTCGCCCTGCGCCCCCTGGCGGCCGACGCGCCCTGGATCGCGGCCTGGCACGACCTCGGCCGCCGGCCACTCGTCGACAACCTGTTCTACGATCCCGACTACGCCCTGCCCGCCGCCGGCGCCTTCGGCAGCGGGGTGCAGGTCGCCCTGGTCGGCGACCGCGCCCCGGAGGAGCCCGGCCTGCGGCTCGTCGCGGTCTGGCCCCTGCGGGTGAAACGCTGGCGCTGGGGGCTGCCGCTGCTCCTCGCGATGGGCTGGATGCATGATTTCGGCATCTTCGGCACCCCGCTCCTCGACAGCGCCGACGCGGGTCGCGCCCTCGACGGACTGCTCTTCGGCCTGCGCAGCCTCATCGGCCCGCGCCTGATGCTGACCCATGTCCCGACCTCCGGCCCTTTCGCGGACCTGCTTGCGGACCGGCTCGGGCGCAACCGCCTTCGCCACGCCCGCTTCTGGGCGCACGAGCGCGCCTTCCTCGACCTGACCGGCCGGGACGCCGGGGCGCGCGCCGCCTATCTCGGGCACCTCTCGTCCCGCAAGCAGCGCAAGCTGCGCCAGGCCTGGGACCGCCTGAACGCGGACGGCCCGGTGGCGTTCGAGACGATCCGCGATCCGGCCGCGCTGTCGGCGGCCATCGACGACTACATCGCCCTGGAAGGCGCCGGCTGGAAGGGCGCGCGCGGTACCGCCATCGCGGGCGACGCGGTCCAGACCCGGATGATGCGCGCCTTCGTTGCCCGCCTCGGCGCCCGCGGGGCGGTCCGGATCGACCGCCTGCGCCGGGACGGCCGCACCCTGGCCGCCGTGGTCAGCTTCACGACGCGCGGCCGGCTCTGGAGCCTGAAGATCTCCTACGATCCCGCCGTCGCCCGGCACTCGCCCGGTGCCCTGGCCTTCCACCGCCTGACCCAGGCCATCCTGGCCGATTCGACGCTGAGCACGGCGGATTCCTGCGCCCCGCCGGACTATCCCCTCCCCGAGACCTTCTGGAGCGAGCGGCTGGCCCTCGCCCACATCCTGGTCGAGGCACCGGGCGGCGACCGGTTGTTTCCCCTCGCCGTCCGCCTGGAGGGCTGGCGGGCCGGGGTCAATCTCCGCCTGAAGGCCTGGCGCGACCGCCTGCGGGACCGCCTCTCCAGCACTGCCGCGGCCCGGGGCCCCGATCCCGAGGCCTGAAGGTGCTCCACCCGCCTCAGGCCGCCCGGATCGCCGGCTCCGGCGCGTCCGACAGGTCGTGGGCGAGCCGGGCCGCCTCGGCGACGAAGCTCCGGCGGACCGCGCCGGCATAGGGGTTAGCCCGCTCGATGGCGTCGAAGACCTCCGGCGCATCGTGGCGCACCATCGCCACCGCCTGCATCAGGAGGTCGAAGCTCCGGGTGGTCATGCGGATCGGCAGCGGCTCCATCCGCACCATCACCTTCGCGATGAGGTGGGTCAGGCCCTGGACGACCGCCGCGTCCCGGTCATGCGCCTCCGGCGTCGTCAGGATGACGTCGAGGCCGAGATGCCGGCGCAGGAAGGCGGCGACCTGCCGGGTTTGACCGCCCCGCACCTCGCAGAGCGCAATCTTCAGGCCCCGGAGGCCGTCGCGGGCGCTCTGCGGCCCGAACAGCGGATGGGTGGCCACGATGGCGACGTGCCCCGGCAGCCCGTCCCGCATCGCCGTCGCGGCCACGGCCTTCACCGAACCGACATCGAGGACGAGGGCGCCCGGGCGGAGATGCGGACCGATCGCGGCCACGATGCCCGGGATCGCCGGAACCGGAGCCGCCAGGATCACCACCGGGCAATCCGCTGCAACGCGCAGGGCGCCTGGGGACACATCGGACCCCGGCTCGGCCGGCATCGCCGGGTCGTAGGCGTGAATGACGAAGAACGGTGCAAGGTGGCGCGCCACGAGGCGGCCGAAGGCACCGAAGCCGATCAGGCCGAGGCGGGGACGGGGATTCTCGGGGGAATGGGACAGCACGGACGTGACCTCGGTGGAAGCCGGGCCGTCGACGTGCGGTCCTGGATGGAGATCAACCGCCGA
Organism: Methylobacterium sp. Leaf88; assembly: GCF_001422795.1. Taxonomy (NCBI): domain Bacteria; kingdom Pseudomonadati; phylum Pseudomonadota; class Alphaproteobacteria; order Hyphomicrobiales; family Methylobacteriaceae; genus Methylobacterium; species Methylobacterium sp. Leaf88. The sequence continues at coordinate 224,921 of NZ_LMMK01000012.1, forward strand.
CGACGCAGCGGTTGAGACATGACGAGCCCCGCGCCGCTAAGGGTGCGGCGCCGGATACGCGAGGGGGCGAAGGACGGTCGTCATCGTGGCGCCTGTCTAAGGGCGCGCCGGGCGTCGCGTCAATGCCGGCGTCGCCTCCCTGCGGGTGGGCCTTCAGGCCGGCGCGTACTGCATCTCGCCGTTGCCGAAGGACCAGTTCTCCTTCGCCACCTCGACGAGGTTGATGAAGACGTCCGTGCGGCGGATCCCGGTCCGCGCGGCGATACCGTCGGCGATCTGCCGGTACAGGGCGCGCTTGACCGCGACGGAGCGCCCGGCATTCCAGGTGATCTGGATGATGACGAGGTCGTCCGTGTAGGTTACGCCGAGATCGCCGACCTCGGGCGCCACGATCTCCCCGGCCCCGTGGCGGGTGACGATCTGGAACTTGTCGTTCTCGGGCACGCTCGCCACCGCGCGCAGGGGGGCATAGACCACGTCGCCGACGGTCCGGGCACGATCCGGCGGTGCCGTGCGGTTCAGGTCGATGCGGATGAGGGGCATGGCGGTCTCCCGGCGGCCCCGCGCCTCATGAACGTGGTCTCACCATCCGAAGCGGGCGATCTCGCCGAGGCGCGCCTGCACGGCGGCCTCGTCGCGCCCGAGGGCGGCGGCGCGCTGGGACAAGGTGTAACACGTCCCGCAGAAGCCGACCTGCATCAGCGGAATGCCGTCCGCCCGCGCCCGCGACACCGATCCGATCAGGCAGGCGATGACGGAGTCGCCCGCCGGGAGGCCAAGACAATCGGCCCGCGGGCTGCCGAAGAGCGGCCGGTTCGGCCAGGCGAGCGACACGCTCGTCCCGCCGCGCCGGTCGGGGGCCGGGGGCACCGTGTAGCTGCGCACGAAGAGGGCCGCGAACAGCAGGACGAGGCCAGGCAGGATGAGGGCGCGCATGGCGGGACCGCTCCGTCAGGCCGGTTCGTCGAACCGGCTCCAGCGGAACACCTCCGTGCCGGCGCCGTCGATGACCCGCACGGCTTCGGCGGGCGCGCCGCTGCGCTGGGGCGCCCGGGCCCGGGCGAACAGGGTCAGGGCCCGCTCCTTGGCGGCCTCGACCGTGTAGGTGCGCACGGAAATGCGCTGGCTCACGGGATCATCGCCGCGCGCGCCGGCCTCGTCCTCCGCGGCGAGGACTTCGATGTGGTAGGTCTCGCGCGGGTTCACGGCGGCTCCATCACGCTGGCACGGCCCGACCATCCATAACCGCAGCGGCCGTGCCTTGGCACCATGGCCAGGCCGGCTGCGACGAAAAAGGCCGGGCCTCGCGGCCCGGCCCTCGGTCCGGATGGTGGCGGAGGCCTCAGCGGGACGCGGGCCCGGAGGGCGGGGTGCTCGGCGCTGCAGTGCCCGGCGTGACGGCACGCCCGGCGCTCGGCAGCGGGGCGGCGCTCGGGTTGCGCACGGCGCCGGCGCCCGGTGCAGTCCCGGTGGTCGCGGGGGCATTGGAGGTGCCGCCGCCCATGCCGGTTCCGGAACCGTTGATCGCGTTCTGGCCGGCGCCGGTCACTGAGGATTGCGCCTGTGCGGCGCCCGCGAGGGCGAGGCCGAGGGCGGCGGCGAGGAGGAAGGTCGGCGTGCGCATGGCGGCTGTTTTCCGGGAGATGAGGAATTGATCTGGAGCGTCTTGCCGGTTCAACGCGGGGCGGCAACAACGGGTTCAGATCGCAAAGCGGCCGGTGACGGGTGCAACTGCCGGCCGGATGTGGTTTGGTGGCCACTCCCGACATCCTCCTGGCGAGTCCGGCCGGACGCGTTCCGGCCTTCAGAACAGAGAACACCATGCCGACGACGCCCTTCGTCACGGCCGACTGGCTCCACGCCCGTCTCGGCGCGCCCGACATCGTGATCCTCGACGGGTCCTGGTACCTCCCGGCCCAGAGGCGCGATGCCCGGGCCGAGTATCTCGCCGGTCACATCCCCGGCGCGATCCGCTTCGACATCGACACCATGAGCGACGAGACCTTGCCGCTGCCGCACATGCTGCCGCGCCCGGAGATCTTCGCCTCCCGCATGCGGGCGCTGGGCGTCGGCGACGGCGCCCACCTCGTCGTCTATGACGGGATGGGCCTGTTCTCGGCGCCGCGGGTGCGCTGGATGCTGAAGGCCTACGGGGTCCGCGACGTGGAGATCCTGGAGGGCGGCCTCCCGGCCTGGGTGGCGGCGGGCTACCCCCTCGAGGACGGCGAGGGCCGGCCGCGCGCCCGGCGCCACTTCACCGCCCGCCTCGACCACGGCGCCGTGGCAGATGCCTCGGACATTGCCCGGGCCCTCGAATCGGGCAGCGCCCAGGTGGTCGACGCCCGCTCGGGCGCGCGCTTCCGCGGCGAGGAGGCGGAACCCCGCCCCGGCGTCCGCCCCGGCCACATGCCGGGCGCCCGCAACGTCCACTATGCCGCACTCCAGAGCGAAGGTCGCCTGAAGGAGGAGGCAGCCCTGCGCGCGGTCTTCGCAGAGAACGGCGTCGATGTCGGCAAGCCCGTGATCACCACCTGCGGGTCGGGCGTCACCGCCGCCATCGTTGGGCTGGCGCTGGAGACCCTGGGCCGGCCGCCCCGCGCCCTCTACGACGGCTCCTGGTCGGAATGGGGCTCGGATCCCGAGCGTCCGGTCGCCACCGGCCCGGCCTGACCCGCCGCCTTGCTGAACCCCGACCCTCCGGCGGTTCGCGGCGCCGCGCCGGAGCGCCAGCGCTCGCAGGGCCGCATCCACCTGCGCGTGGCCTGCGCGGACGGGCACGACACCCGCATCCTCGACATCGGCGAGGGCGGACCCTTGCGCCTGCGTCTGCCGCGCCGGCCGAAGGGCCCGTGCGAGGCGGTGCTCCTCAACACCGCCGGCGGTATCGCCTGCGGCGACACGTTTCGCGTCACCGCCGATGTCGGTGCGGGGGGCGACCTCACCCTGACCACCACGGCGGCCGAGAAGGTCTACCGTTCGGACGGGCCGATGAGCCGGATCGCCACCGTGGTGACGGTGGGAGCCGGAGGGCGCCTCGCGCATCTGCCGCAGGAAACGATTCTGTTCGACCAAGCCGCCCTGGCGCGGCGCTTCGAGGCGGATCTGGCGCCGGGCGCCCACCTCCTCGCCTTCGAGGCCATCACCTTCGGGCGGACCGCCCGCAACGAGCCGATGACGCGAGGCCACCTCTCCGACACCTGGCGCATCTGCCGCGACGGACGCCTCGTCTACGCCGACACCCTCCGCCTCGACGGCGCCCTCTCGGACCAGCTCGCCCGAACGGCGATCGGCAACGGCGCCCGGGCGATGGCGACGCTCCTCGACGTCTCGCCCGTGGCGGAGGGCCGCCTGGACGAGACCCGCGCCCTGCTCGACGCGACCGGCGTGGACGGCGTCGCCGCGGCGGCCAGCGCCTGGAACGGACACCTCGTCGTCCGCCTTCTCGGCCGCGATCCGGACGCCCTGCGGGCCGTGGCCCAGCGCCTCCTCACCGCCTATCGGGGACGGCCCCTCCCCCGCGTCTGGCAGAGCTGAGCATTCGGATGGGCCGACCGCCATTTCGGCAGGCCGGTGCACGCGTGCGGGCACCGGCGCTGGTTGCCGTCCCGAGAATCCGGTCGGCGAGGCCGGCCCGGTCGGCACGAAGGATGCAGTGTCCGCGACGAGGCCGGGCAATGTCCGTGGGCGTCGGGGCGCTCCGGCGGCGGACCCTGTGCCGGAGAATCCACGCCGGCCCGACCCGGCGCGGCGGCGGCCTTGTCGCGGTGATCTCGTCGCGGTGACCCAGGAGACCTGAATCCATGCTGCCCACGATCCTGGACATTGCGAGCCTGCGCGCGGCCTTCGCCTCAGGCAGCCTCGACCCCGTCGGCCTCGCCGAGACCGTCGCCGAGCGGATGGCGGCCTCGCCCGACCCGGCCATCTTCATCACCCCGGTGTCGCGCGCTGACCTCGTCGCGGCGGCCCGCGCCCTGATGCAGGCGCACCCGGAGCCGAATTCCCTGCCGCTCTGGGGTCTGCCCTTCGCCGTCAAGGACAACATCGACGTGGCGGGCCTGCCCACCACCGCCGCCTGCCCGGCCTTCGCCACCACGCCCGAGCGCGATGCCGCGGTGGTGGCGCGGTTGAAGGCCGCCGGCGCCCTGGTAACGGGCAAGACCAACCTCGACCAGTTCGCCACCGGCCTCAACGGCACGCGCTCGCCCTACGGTGCCCCGCGCAGCGTGTTCAACGCCGACTTCGTTTCAGGCGGATCGAGTTCCGGTTCGGCCGTGGCCGTGGCGGCCGGGCTCGCCTGCTTCAGTCTCGGCACCGACACCGCCGGCTCCGGCCGCGTGCCGGCGGCCTTCAACAATCTCGTCGGCATCAAGCCGACGCCGGGGGCGCTGAGCACCAACGGCCTCGTTCCGGCCTGCCGCAGCCTCGACTGCATCACGGTGTTCGCGAGCACCGTCGGGGACGGCCTCGCCGTGCGCCGGATCGCCGAGGGGTTCGACCCGGCCGACCCGTATTCGCGCCCGGTGGTCCCGCATCCCCTCCCGGCGACGGGCCTGCGCTTTGGCGTGCTCGCCCCGGCCGAGCGCGAGTTCTACGGCGATGCCGAGACGGCGGCCCTCTACGACGACGCCATCGCCCGGCTGGAGCGCCTCGGTGCCGTCGCCGTGCCGTTCGACTACGCGCCATTCCGGGAGATCGCCTCCCTCCTGTATGACGGCCCCTGGGTCGCCGAGCGGCTGGCGGCGGTCGAAGCCTTCCATGCCGACCATGCCGCCGCGATGGATCCGAGCGTGCGCGCCATCCTCGACTCGGCCCGCACCTATAGCGCCGTCGACGCCTTCCGGGGTCGGTACGCGTTCGAGGCCCTGAAGCGCCGGACCGATGCGATCCTCGCCGGGCTCGACGTGCTGTTGCTGCCGACCGCGCCAACGATCTACACGGTGGCCGAGATGGCGGCGGAGCCCATCGTCCGGAACAGCCATCTCGGCCGCTACACCAATTTCGCCAACCTGCTTGGGATGGCCGCCATCGCGGTGCCGGCCGGGTTCCGCCGGGACGGCCTGCCGGCGGGCGTGACGCTGGTGGGCCCCGGCTTCAGCGACGAGGCCCTGGCGCCCTGGGCCGATGCCCTGCATCGCGACCTCGCCGGCGGCATGGGCGTCGAGCGTGCCCGCTCCCTCCCCGAAGAAGGCCGCGTTCCTGCCTCGCCCTCCGGGCAGATCCCCCTGGTCGTGGTCGGTGCGCACCTCACAGGGCTCGCCCTCAATCACCAGCTCCAGGACCTCGGAGCGACGTTCCTGCGCGCGACCCGGACGGCGCCCGACTACCGGCTCTATGCCCTGCCCGGCACGGTGCCGCCGAAACCCGGCCTCGTGCGCGCGCCCGGCTTCGCGGGCCCCGGGCTCGAGGTCGAGGTCTGGGCGCTCGACCCGGCTGCCTTGGGGCGTTTCGCCGCCGCGATTCCCGCGCCCCTCGGCCTCGGCAAGATCGCTCTGGCCGATGGCGAACCCGTCTCGGGCTTCCTCTGCGAAGCCCATGCCGTCGCGGAGGCGCCGGAGATCACCCGGCACGGGGGGTGGCGTGCCTATCTCGCCGCCGGGCGCGGCTGAGGCGAGGTCCGGGGCTGCCCTTGCGAGGGCCGGCGGGCTTGCCCTAAACCCCCGGGCACGGCAGGCCCTGCGCCCGCCTCGAAGAGGATCCGGGTTTGCCGCGCACCCTACGCTGTCGCCTCGACGCCGTCAGCCAGATCGAGGCGGAGGGGACGCCCGACACGTGGCGCGCGACTGGGTCGGACCCGCATTTCCGCCTCTGGCCGCCGGAGGGACGCCGGCGCCATCGCGGCGGTTGGGTCCGCTTGCGCGCCGACCTCACCGCCCTCGACCGCACGAAGCTCGTCCCGATCCTCTACGTCGATGACGGCCAGGGGTTTCGCGAGACCCTGACCATTCCGCTGGAGGGCGATGCGACCGGCATCGACAACCTCGTGCACCTGCCGCGCCGGGTCCGGGGCCTGCGCCTCGATCCGATGAGCGGCGCCGGACGCTTTCGCCTGGGCCACGTCTCCCTGACCCATCTCGGCCCCCTCGGCGCGACCGCGGAGACTGCCCGCCGCCGCGTGCAGGCGCTGCCCGAGGCGGAGCGCGCGCCGGCCCGCCTCCTCGCCCGCCTCCGCGACGCCTGGCGCGCGAAGGGCGCCGCGGAACTCTGGCGCGACTTCCGGGCGAGCGCCCGGCCCCGCCCGGTGCCGGCCTCCTACACGGCCTGGATCGACACGGTGGAGACGCCAAGCCGCCTCAGCGTGGCGGCGATGCGGACCGAGATCGAGGGCTTCCGCTCTCGCCCCCGTATCTCCATCGTCATGCCGGTCTACAACACTCCCCGGCGCTGGCTGGAAGCCGCCATCGCCTCGGTGCAGGCCCAGGCTTATCCCGATTGGGAACTCTGCCTCTGCGATGACAACTCGCCCGACCCGCAGATCTGGCCGCTGCTCCAGGCCTTCGCGGCCGCCGACCCGCGCATCAAGCTCCATCGCCGCACCACAAACGGGCGCATCTCGGCCGCTTCGAATGACGCCATGGCCCTGGCGACCGGCACCTACCTGACCCTGATGGACCACGACGACGCGATTCCCGACAACGCGCTCTACGAGTTCGTCCGTATCCTGAACGCCGACGCGAGCGTCGACTTCATCTACTCGGACGAGGACAAGATCTCGATCGACGGGGTCCGCTACGAGCCCTTCTTCAAGCCGGACTGGTCGCCCGAAGCCCTCGAAGCCTGCATGTATACGGCGCACCTGGCGCTCTACCGGATGGACATCGTCCGCCAGATCGGCGGCTTTCGCGACGAATGCAACGGGGCGCAGGATTACGACTTCGCCCTGCGTTACACCGAGCATGTCCGCAACGTCGTCCACGTGCCGAAGGTGCTCTACCATTGGCGCGCGATCCCAGGCTCCACCGCCCAGACCATGGACAACAAGGACTACGTCATCGCCGCGGCGATCCGTGGCCTGGAGGACCGGGCCCGGCGCACCGGCGAACTCGACTTCGCCCGCTCGAGCGCGTTCAAGGGCTGTTTCGAGATGCGCCGCAAGCTGACCGAGCGCCCTTCGGTCTCCATCGTGATCCCCACGGCCGGGCGCGACAGCACCGTCGGCGGCTGCACGGTGGATCTCCTCGCCGCCTGTCTCGACAGCGTCGCCGCGACCAGCACCTATCCCGACATCGAGTTCGTGGTGGTGGACAACGGGGACCTGCGATCCGGCACGGAGGCGGCCCTCGCCCGCCACGGCGCCCGGCGCGTGACCTGGTCGGAGCCGGTCTTCAACGTGGCGGCCAAGATGAACCTCGGCGCCGCGGCGGCGAGCGGCGACATCCTGGTCTTCCTCAACGACGACATCGCGGTCATCACGCCCGACTGGATCGAGGCGATGCTGGCGCAGTTGCAGATCCCCGGCGTCGGCGCCGTCGGCCCCAAGCTCCTGTTCGAGACCGGCGAGATCCAGCATGTCGGCGTCTCGATCGTCGACGCCACCCCCGATCATGTCCGGCGCGGCTATCCCGGCGACGATCCCGGGCACTTCTTCTCCACCGTCGGCAGCCGGAACTACCTTGCGGTCACCGGCGCCTGCGTGATGGTGCGGCGCGCGGACTTCGAGGCCATCGGCGGCTTCGATGCGGGCTTCGCCGTGAATTACAACGACGTCGACCTGTGCCTGCGCCTGCGCGAGCGCGGGCTGCGCAGCGTCTACTGCGCCCAGGCCAGCCTCTATCACTATGAGAGCCGCAATCGCGCCCGCACCGTCGACCCGGTCGAGCACCAGCGGTTTCGCGATCGCTGGGCGGCGAAGCTCCCCCGCGATCCCTATTACGGCGAATGGTTCGAGGCCCTGCCCCCGACCTTCGAGCTCGACCCGGCACGCTTCTGAGCCTTCGCGAGAGGCGAAGGCTGGATCGGAAAACTCCGAATTGCGAACAGCTCCAAGGTAGGATCATCGTCCCGCCGGAAGAGACGGATCGGACTCGGGCATGCCGGCAGGGGCGTTCATGGGCGGGGAGGCGACGGTCGCGGTGACCGCGCTCCTGCTCGTGCTCTGCATGGGCCTCTGGGCCAGCGGCCTCATCGCGGAGATCGTCACGGCGATGCTGTTCTTCGCCGGGGCGATGCTGTTCCACCTCGCGCCCCCCGCGACGGTGTTCTCGGGCTTCGCCTCCTCGGCGTTCTGGCTTGTCCTGAGCGGCATGGTGGTCGGGCTCGCCATGACGCGCTCCGGCCTCGGCGACCGCCTGGCGCGAAGCCTGTCGGGGCATCTCTCCGCCTCCTACCCGGCCTTCGTCGCCGGGATCGTCGCCCTGTCCTTCGCCGTCGCCTTCGTGATGCCGTCCAATCTCGGGCGGATCGCCCTGCTGGTCCCGGTGGTGCTCGCGCTCTGCGACGCCTTCGGGCTCGCAATCGGACGCCCGGGCCGGCACGGCGCGGTCCTGGCGGTGGGACTCGCCACGCCGCTCCTCTCCGCCGCGATCCTGCCCGCCAACGTCCCGAACCTCGTCATGGCCGGCACCGCGGAGACGCAGTACGGCCTCCACATCGCCTACCTGTCCTACCTGCTGCTGCACGCGCCGGTCCTGGCCCTGGCGAAGGGCGTCCTGCTCGTCCTGGCGATCCTCTGGCTGTTTCCGGACCGGCTCGACCGTGGCGAGAACGGGGCCGCCCTGGTCAAGGAACCCCTGCGCCCGGAGGCGCGGCGCCTCGCCGTGATCCTGGCCGCCACCCTCGCCTTCTGGGTCACGGACAGCCTGCACCACATCGCCCCCGCCTGGGTGGGCCTCGTCGCCGCGATCCTCTGCCTGATGCCCCGCATCGGCGTCCTGCCCGCCGAGGCCTTCGGCGCCGTGAACCTGCGGACCTGCTTCTACGTGGCCGCCCTCCTGGGTCTCGTGGCCACCGTGAACGAGACCGGCCTCGGCGCTCGCCTGGGCCATGCCCTGCTCCACGTCGCGCCCCTGACGCCCGACGCGCCGGGCTACAATTTCGGGATTTTGACAGGGCTCGCGGCGATCCTGACCCTCGCGGTCACCGCGAACGGCGCCCCGGCACTCTACACGGCGCTCGCGGGCGAGATGGCCCGGGTCAGCGGTCTCGACCTCATGGCCGTGGTGATGATCCAGGTGGTTGGCTACTCGACCCTGTTCCTGCCCTACCAGGCGCCGCCGATCGTCCTCGCGGTCGATCTCGGCAAGGTGCCACTGCGGGCAGCGACCAAGCTGACCCTGGCAACGGGGCTCGCGTCGCTCGTCGTCGTCGCACCCCTGGATTATCTGTGGTGGCGCATGCTCGGATGGCTGCCATGACGCGGCGCGAGGCGAATGACGATTTGGCGCCCGTGTCGCATGTGCGTTGCGGCAAGCCGGGGTTGCGCATTGGCGCCTGCCCGCTAGCACTTTAGAGACGATCCAAATTTTTCTTGGCGCACCTTCAAATCGGGGTGCGCCGCCCAGTCGAGGACCTTCCGCACGATGGCTCCCACCGTCCGTCCCACGGTCGCCCAGCCGCTCTCACCCCACCTCCAGATCTACCGCTGGACCTGGACCATGGCGATGTCGGTGTTCCACCGCGTCACCGGCACCGCGCTCTACGGCGGCTCGGCCCTGGTGGCGATCTGGCTGGTGTCCCTCGCCGCGGGTCCGGGCGCCTACGACACCGTGTCCTGGTTCTTCGGCTCGATCGTCGGGCGCCTGGTGCTGTTCGTCTACACCTGGATCCTGATGCACCACATGCTGGGCGGCCTGCGCCACTTCATCTGGGACCTCGGCTACGGCTTCGACCGCGCCCAGCGCATGGGCCTCGCCCGCGCCACCCTGATCGGCTCCGTCATCCTGACCGTCCTGATCTGGGCGCTCGCCCTGACCCTGCGCTGAGGAGGCCGATCGATGGTCGACAATCGCCAGAACACCCACGTCACCATGCGTACGCCCCGCGCCCGGGTGAAGGGCCTCGGGGCTTCGGGCCACGGCGCGGGCCATTTCTGGATCCAGCGCCTGACCGCCGCCGCCAACGCGCCGCTCATGCTGGCTTTCGTGGTGGTCGTCGCCCTGATGGCGAACCGGCCCTACCCGGAGGCCGTCGCCCTGATGTCGCACCCGGTGGTGGCGCTCATCCTGATCCTCGCCGTGATCTCGGTCACGGCCCATATGAGGATCGGAATGCAAGTCATCATCGAAGACTACGTACAAGACAAGACACTCAAGCTCTTGAGCCTGCTCGCCAACAACTTCTACGCGGTCGTCGTCGCCGTCGCCTGCCTGTACGCGATCCTGCGCGTCAGCCTCGGCAAGCTCGTCTGACCCGCATCCCGAACCCGAAGGATCAGCCCATGGCCACCAACGGAACCAACGGCACCCCCGCCTACACGATCAACGACCACACCTTCGACGTGGTGGTGGTGGGTGCGGGCGGCGCGGGCCTGCGCGCCACCGTGGGCTGCTCCCAGGCCGGCCTGCGCACCGCCTGCATCTCCAAGGTGTTCCCGACCCGGTCCCACACCGTGGCGGCGCAGGGCGGCATCTCGGCCTCCCTCGGCAACATGGGCCCGGACGATTGGCGCTGGCACATGTACGACACCGTGAAGGGGTCGGACTGGCTCGGCGACCAGGACGCGATCGAGTACCTCGTGCGCAACGCGCCCGCCGCCGTCTACGAACTCGAGCACTGGGGCGTGCCCTTCTCCCGCACCGAAGAGGGCAAGATCTACCAGCGCCCCTTCGGCGGCATGACCACCGATTATGGCAAGGGCACCGCCCAGCGCACCTGCGCGGCGGCCGACCGCACCGGCCACGCCATGCTGCACACCCTCTACGGGCAGGCGGTGAAGAACCATACCAACTTCTTCATCGAGTACTTCGCCCTCGACCTCATCATGGACGAGGAGGGCCGCTGCCTCGGCGTCATCGCCATCGACCAGGCGTCGGGCGAGATCCACCGCTTCCGCGCCCAGCAGACCATCCTGGCCACCGGCGGCTACGGCCGCTCGTACTTCTCGGCCACTTCGGCCCATACCTGCACCGGCGACGGCAACGCCATGGTGCTGCGCGCCGGCCTGCCCCTGCAGGACATGGAATTCGTGCAATTCCACCCCACCGGCATTTACGGCGCCGGCTGCCTCATCACCGAGGGCGCGCGCGGCGAGGGCGGTTACCTAACCAACTCCGAGGGCGAGCGCTTCATGGAGCGCTACGCCCCGAGCGCCAAGGACCTCGCCTCGCGCGACGTGGTCTCCCGCTCCATGACCATGGAGATCCGGGCCGGTCGCGGCGTCGGCAAGTCCAACGACCACATCTACCTGCACCTCGACCACCTGGACCCGGCCATCCTGCACCAGCGCCTTCCCGGCATCTCGGAATCGGCCAAGATCTTCGCGGGCGTCGACGTCACAAAGGAGCCGATCCCGGTACTGCCGACCGTGCATTACAACATGGGCGGCATCCCGACGAACTATCACGGCGAGGTGCTGACCCTGCGCAACGGCAACCCCGACACGGTGGTGCCGGGCCTGATGGCACTGGGCGAGGCGGCCTGCGTCTCGGTTCACGGGGCCAACCGCCTCGGCTCGAACTCGCTGATCGACCTCGTGGTGTTCGGCCGGGCCGCCGGCCTGCGCTGCGCCGAGATCGTCGAGCCGGGCGCCCGCCAGATGGACCTGCCGAAGGATTCCGCCGACAAGGCGCTCGCCCGCCTCGACCGCTTCCGCTACGCCAGCGGCGGCACCCCGACGGCGCAGCTGCGCGCCGAGATGCAGAAGACCATGCAGAACAACTGCGCGGTGTTCCGCACCGGCGAGGTGCTGGAGGAGGGCAAGACCCTCATCCACAAGGTCGCCGCCGGTATTCCCGACATCCACGTCAACGACCGCTCGCTGATCTGGAACACCGACCTCCTCGAGACCCTCGAGTTCGACAACCTGATCGGCCAGGCCGTCGTCACCATGGAATCGGCGGCCAACCGCAAGGAGAGCCGCGGCGCCCATGCCCGCGAGGACTTCCCGGACCGCGACGACAAGGAGTGGATGAAGCACACCCTCGCCTGGATGGACGACTCGTCCAAGCAGGTCAGCATCGATTACCGTCCGGTCCACACCTACACGATGTCGAACGAGATCCAGTACATCGAGCCGAAGGCGCGGGTGTATTGAGGACACGACTCCCGTCGTTCCCTGGACTGGTTCTCACGAGACGGATTTAGGCACGCCACACCATGGCTCAGTTTAATCTTCCCAAAAACTCTCAGATCACCGAGGGCAAGACCTGGCCTCGGCCCGTGGGCGCCAACAACCTGCAGGAATTCCGGATCTACCGCTGGAATCCCGACGACGGGAAGAACCCGCGCGTCGACGTCTACCAGGTCGATCGCGACGATTGCGGCCCGATGGTCCTCGACGCCCTCCTGTGGATCAAGAGCAAGGTCGACTCGACCCTGGTGTTCCGCCGCTCCTGCCGCGAGGGCATCTGTGGCTCCTGTGCCATGAACATCGAGGGCCAGAACGCGCTGGCCTGCACCATGGGCATCGACGAGTGCCAGGAGCACGCCAAGGGCAAGAAGACCGGCGCGGTGCGGATCTATCCGCTGCCGCACATGCCGGTGCTGAAGGACCTCGTCCCCGACCTGACGAACTTCTTCGCCCAGCATGCGTCCATCGAGCCCTGGCTCCAGACCGAGACGCCCGCGCCCGAGGGCGAGTGGAAGCAGACGCCGGAGGACCGGGCCCAGCTCGACGGACTCTACGAGTGCATCCTCTGCGCCTGCTGCACCACCTCGTGCCCGAGCTACTGGTGGAACGGCGACCGCTTCCTCGGCCCGGCGGCCCTGCTCCAGGCCTATCGCTGGCTGATCGACAGCCGCGACGAGAACACCGGCGAGCGCCTCGATGCGCTGCACGATCCCTTCCGGCTGTATCGCTGCCACACGATCATGAACTGCGCCAACACCTGCCCGAAGAGCCTGAACCCGGCCAAGGCCATCGCCGAGATCAAGAAGATGATGATCGCCCGCGAGGTCTGATACGGGCTCCGCTCGATCAAAGCGGAGCGTGATTTAGGCAAGCCGGCGCGTCGTCTGGGCGAAGCCCAGATCCGCCATCCCGAAGGGATCAGCCGGATCTGGTCTGAGGCTCTGCCCCGGTCGCGACCGGACATTGGACGAAAAGGGGCGCGCGGTCGATCGGACCGCGCGCCCCTTTCTCATGTGCGGGGCTCCCCGGTGGGCGAGCTCCGCCGCGCCGGACTACTCGGCCGGGGCGTGATGGGGCCCATGCACCGTGGCCGGCTCCGCCTTGGGTTGGATGCCCTCGGTGGCGTCCTTGCGGCGGAAGATCCGCATCACCACCACGAAGAACACCGGCACGAACAGCACCGCCAGGATGGTGGCCGAGATCATGCCGCCGAGCACGCCGGTGCCGATCGCCTGTTGGCTCTTCGAGGCGGCGCCGGAGGCGATCGCCAGGGGCACCACGCCGAAGATGAAGGCCAGCGAGGTCATCACGATCGGTCGGAAGCGGAGCGTCGCCGCCTCGATGGTCGCGTCCACCAGGGAGGTTCCCGGCTTCCAGAGGTCCTTGGCAAATTCCACGATCAGGATCGCGTTCTTGGCCGAGAGACCGATGATCGTGATGATCCCGATCTTGAAGTAGACGTCGTTCGGCAGCCCGCGCAGGTACACCGCCGCGACGGAGCCGATGACGCCGAGCGGGATGACCAGCAGCACGGAGAACGGGATCGACCAGCTCTCGTAGAGGGCGGCCAGGCATAGGAACACGATCAGGATCGAGAGGCCGAGCAGCAGCGAGGCCTGTGAGCCCGCCTGCTTCTCCTGCAGCGACTGGCCGGTCCAGGCGTAGCCGAAGCCCTTCGGCAACTGCTCCATCAGCCGCTCCATTTCATTCAGCGCGTCGCCCGAGGTGTAGCCCGGGGCCGGCTCGCCGGTGATGCGCACCGACTGGTAGCCGTTGAAGCCGATGATCTGGGCCGGGCCGACGCCCCATTTCAGGTCGGCGAAGGACGACATCGGCACCATGGTCCCGGAGGCGTTCTTCACCCCGTAGTTCAGGATGTCGGCCGCCTTCAGGCGTTGTGCGTCCTCGGCCTGAACGATGACGCGCTGCATCTTGCCCCGGTTCGGAAAGTCGTTGGTGTAGACCGAGCCGAGATTGACCTGGATGGTGTTGTTGATCTCTTCGAAGTTGACTCCGAGGGCGGCCGCCTTCTCGCGGTCGATGACGAGTTCCGCCTGGGGCGCCGGGGGCAGGCCCTCGACATAGACCTTTTGCAGGACGGGGCTCTTGCGGGCGAGAGACAGCAACTGCTCCTGGGCCGCCATCAGGGCCGAGTAGCCCTTCTGCGCGCGGTCCTGGAGGCGGAAGCTGAAGCCCGAGGCGTTGCCGAGATTGTCGATCGGCGGCGGCTCGAGAGCCTGGATCACCGCGTCCTTGTACGATGCCAAAGCCTTGTTGGTGCCCTCGATCAGCTTGGCCGCCGAGTTGTCGGCATCGCGCTCACCCCAGGGCTTCAGGGTCACGAAGGCCTGCGAGGTGACCTGTCCCTGGCCGGAGAACGAGAAGCCGTTGACGACGGTCACGGTGGCGACGCCGGGCTGCGCGAGGAGGTGTTCCTCGACCTTCTTCACCGCCGCTTCGGTGCGGTTGAAGGAGGAGCCGGGCGGGGTCTGGATGTCGACGGTGAAGAAGCCCTGATCCTCCACCGGCAGGAAGCCCTCCGGCAGGCGGAGGAAGGCGTAGCCGAGGCCGATGACCAGGGCGAGATAAACCAGCATGACCCGGCCGGAGCGCTTGATCAGCCCGGCGACGCCGCGGCCGTAGCGGGCGGTCTCGCGATCCACCACCCGGTTGAACCAGCCGAAGACGCCGCCCTTCGAATGGCCGTGGCCTTTCTCGATGGGCTTGAGCAGGGTCGCGCACAGGGCCGGGGTCAGCGACAGGGCCAGCAGCGCCGAGAACGCGATCGAGGTCACCATGGCGATGGAGAACTGGCGGTAAATGATGCCGACCGAGCCGGGGAAGAACGCCATCGGGATGAACACCGCGATCAGCACCAGCGTGATCCCGATGATGGCGCCGGTGATCTGGCTCATCGCCTTGCGGGTGGCCTCCTTCGGAGAGAGGCCTTCCTCGTTCATGATGCGCTCGACGTTCTCGACCACCACGATGGCGTCATCGACGAGGATGCCGATGGCGAGCACCATGCCGAACATGGTGAGCACGTTCACCGAGAAGCCTGCGAGCAGCATCACCGTGCAGGTGCCCATCAGGGCGATCGGGACCACGATGGTGGGGATGAGCGTGTAGCGGATGTTCTGGAGGAAGACGAACATCACGATGAACACCAGCACCACCGCCTCGACGAGGGTGTGCAGCACCTTCTCGATGGAAGCCTCGACGGCCGGGGTGATGTCGTAGGGGATGTCCCACTTCACGTTCGACGGGAAGAACTGCGACAGCTCCTCCATTTTGGCGCGGATGGCCGAGGCGGTCTGGAGCGCGTTGCCGTCGGGGGCCAGGGTGACGGAGATGCCGGCGGCCTCGCCGCCGTCGAGGCGGGTCGTGAATTTGTAGTCCTCGCCACCGAGCTCGATCCGGGCGACGTCGCGCAAGCGTACGTTGGAGCCGTCGGAATTGGCGCGCAGCACGATGGCGCCGAACTCCTCCGGCGCGGTCATCTGGCCCTTCACGATGATGGGGAAGTTGACCGGGTTGTTCTGCGGGCTCGGCATGGCGCCGACGGCGCCGGAGGCGATCTGGACGTTCTGGTTCGAGATCGCCTTCGACACGTCCGAGGCGTTGAGCGAGAGACCGCGCAACTTGTCGGAATCGATCCAGATGCGCAGGCTTCGCTCGGTGGAGTACAGCGTCGCGCGCCCGACGCCGGGGATGCGCCGGATCTCATTGATGACGTTGCGGATGAGGAAGTCGCCGAGCGCGATCTCGTCCATCGACTTGTCGGGCGAGACCAGGGTGATGATCTGCAGTGTCGCGGCGGAGGCCTCCTCCACCAGGGTACCCTGCTGGCGCACTTCGGCGGGCAGCCGGGCCTCGACGCGCTTGAGGCGGTTCTGCACCTCGACGCCCGCGAGGCTCGAATCGGTGCCAGGCTGGAACTGAGCCGTGATCTCGACGACGCCGAAGGCGTCGCTGGCCGATTCGAAGCTCAGGATGTTGGCGGCCCCGTTCAGTTCATCCTCGATGAGCCGCGTGGTGCCCGTGTAGAGGTTCTCCACCGAGGCGCCCGGATAGGCGGTCGAGAGCGCGATGGAGGGGGGCGCGATCACGGGATACTGCGCCACCGGCAATTGCGGGATCGTGAGCAGGCCGCCCAGGATGATGAAGAGGGCGACGACCCAGGCGAAGACCGGTCGGTCGATGAAGAAGCGAGCCATGGTTCAGCGCACCTGCGACACGGGCTTGGGTGAGGCAGAACTCGGTGAATCAGAATTGGGCGACGCCGAGGTCGATGACGCAGGCTTGGGCGTGCCGGGCGCCTCGGCGGCCTCGCGCTCCGGTACCTCCGTATCACGGGGCTTCGGCTCGGCGTCGGCGGTGGCGATCTTCAGCTCGACGGTCTTCACCTGCTGGCCGACGGTGATCTTCTGCACGCCTTCGACGACCACCCGGTCGCCGGCCTTCAGGCCGGAGCGGATGACCCACTGGTTGTCGACCACCGGGCCGACTTCCACGGGCTGAAGCATGACCTTGCTGTCGTCGCGCACCACCCAGACCTCGGCTTTGCCGTCGTTGGTCCGCTGGATCGCCTGCTGCGGCACCGCGAGCGCATCGGTGTCGATGCCCTGCTTGATGCGGGCGCGCACGTACATCCCCGGGAAGAGCTCGTCATGCGGGTTCGGGAACAGCACGCGCAGGGTGACCTGTCCGGTGCTCGGGTCCGCCGTCACGTCGGAGAACAGCAGCTTGCCGGCCGAGCCGTAGAGCGTCCCGTCATCCATGATGATGTGAACGTTGGCCGTATCGGCCGAGAGGCGCGAGAGCTCGCCGCTGGCGAGATCGCGGCGCAGCTTGTTCAGCTCGCCCACCGACTGGGTGATGTCGACGTAGATCGGGTCGAGCTGCTGGATGGTGGCGAGGTTGGCGGTGCCGCCCTGCTCCACCAGCGTGCCCTCGGTGAGGAGCGCGCGGCCGATGCGGCCGGAGATGGGCGCGCGGACGTCGGTCCAGTTGAGATTGAGCTTGGCCCGGTCGCGGGCCGCCTTGGCGCCGGCAACCTCGGCCTCGGCCTGCTTCAGGGCGGCGTAGGCGCTGTCGTACTGGGCCTGGCTCGCCGTCTGGCGCGAGAGCAGCTGCTCCAGGCGGTCGGCCTGCTGGCTCGCGAGGACCTGCGCCGCCTCGGTGCGGGCGAGGGCGGCCTCGGCGCTCTGCAGTTCGACCGCGAAGGGGGCCGGGTCGATCTTATAGAGGAGGTCGCCCTCCTTCACGAGGCTGCCCTGCTCGAACGTGCGCTTCACGACGAGGCCGGACACCCGCGAGCGGACCTCGGCGATGCGCAGGGGTGCCACGCGGCCGGGGAGATCCCGGACGTACGGAATCGGCTGCTCGCGGACGGTCACGATGTTGACCTCGGGGATCGGGCCCGGAACCGGCGCCGCGGCCTGCTGCTTCTGATTGCAGGCCGAGAGAGCGACCAGGACGACGCCCGCGGCGAGCGCGGTCGGCCGGGCCCCGAACAGGCGGTGGTTGAAAGACGTCACGATCGCGTCGCTCCTGCGAGATTCTGGCGGATGGCCCGCGTGGCGCAGGCCGGCATCGCCGCATTCAGGGTCCAGGGCCCCGTCGCCGCGAGCGGTCCGGGCCATGGCAAGCGCTGGGCCATATGGCATGGCCGGGCGCGGTGGGGGCGGTGACAGGGGCCGAGGCATCGCCCGCGCCGCGGCGGCGCGGGTCGCATCGCTTAGACCCGGCCCGAATCGTCCGGTGACGATCCCGGAGATGGCCCACAATCTGGGCGTTCCGACGACACGGGTTGTATTCAACGCGAAAAAGTGACGTCGAATTCCGTGAGCGCCGGACGACTCCGGACCGTTCAGGCCGGGAGGGCGAGCCTGGGGGGGCGCTCGAGGGGAGCGACCGCGCGCGTCGCAAGGACCCGTAGGCTGCGCGGCATCGCGAGGCGATCCACCCTGTGCTTCGTCACGCGCGGGATCCGCAGGGTTGCGACGCTGCCGAAGCTGTCGTCGAGGTCGGCCATCGCAGCCGAGACGCGCAGGATCGTGTCCCGGTTCTCGGGCAGCGAGGCCTGAGACATCACAGTCTGGCGGGCGAAGCCGTGCGGTACGTCCCCCGCCATCCGCATCAGAGGCAGGACGGCGCAGACGAGGAGCAGGAGCGCGAGGAGACCGGACGCAAACACGCCGACGGCGCGCACGACCGGGCGCGCCGCCGAGGGTGAAGCCGGTTCATGCACGTGCGAAGCCGCTTCGGCGGCGCGTGCGATCTGGACAGTGTTGGGTCTCACCGCACCGAGTCTGGGGATAAGCGGGCTTGGCCGCAAGTTCCTGCGGCATCGTGTCTGGGGGCCTGATGGCCCTCCGAGGGATCCCGAGTCGGGGCGTTGCCGGGATCACACAGGGGCACCGCGTTCGATCGCGGTGCGGTTGACCCCCCTTCCCCATCGCGCCAAGGCTCTCGCCCCCGACCACAAGCCTCCGGGAAAGCCGGGTCCTCGCGCCCGCCCTTTGCCGGTCCTCGGCTGGAGGAGAGACCATGCAGACGCGCCGCGTTTTCGCCGCATCCGCCCTCACGGCGGCCCTGACCGTATCGACCGGACCGGCCTTCGCCGGAAACCCGTTCGACAGCGGGCCGATCGCCGACTTCATGAACATCTTCAAGGAGCAGGCGATTCCGCGCGAGACCGTCGCCTGGAAGGGCGCCGAGAAGCCCGGCACCATCGTGGTCTCGACCAGCCAGCGGCGGCTCTACTACGTGCTCGGCGGCGGCCAGGCCGTGCGCTACGGCGTCGGCGTCGGCCGCCAGGGCTTCTCGTGGTCCGGCGAGAAGCACGTGACCATGAAGAAGGAGTGGCCGGATTGGCGCCCGCCGTCGCAGATGCTGGCGCGCCGCCCCGACCTGCCGCGCTTCATGGCCGGCGGCCAGGACAATCCGCTCGGCGCCCGGGCGCTCTACCTCGGCTCCTCGCTCTACCGCATCCACGGCTCGAACGAGCCCGAGACCATGGGCGCCGCCGTCTCCTCGGGCTGCATCCGCATGACCAACAAGGACGTGGTCGATCTCTACGATCGCGCCAAGGTCGGCACCAAGGTCGTCGTCCGCAACTAAGGCGTGCGTCCGGCGCTTCCCCTCGATCGCCATCCCGCCTCCAGTCGGCACTCACTGGACCATGACGTGAGGACGGGATGATCTTCGGGGTGGATATCGGCCTGATCGCGGGTCTGTTCGCGGTCGCGGTGGCGGCCGGCTGCGTCGACGCGATCGCGGGCGGCGGGGGCCTCCTGACCCTGCCGGCCCTGCTGCTCTCCGGCCTTGATCCCGTCTCGGCGATTGCCACGAACAAGCTCCAGGGCAGTGCCGGCGCGGTCTCCTCGACCCTCGCCTTCGCGCGCCGCCGCCTGATCCACTGGCCCGACGCCTGGAAGATCGCGGTGAGCGCCGGCTGCGCCTCGGTGGCGGGCGCGCTCTGCGTCAGCCTGCTGCCGCGCGCGGTGCTGGATGCCGCCGTGCCGATTCTCCTCGTGGCCATCGCGATCTACTTCGCGACCGCCAAGCGCATGAGCAACGAAGACGCCACCGCGCGGATCACCCCGAACTGGTTCGCCCTGACCTGGGCCCCGGCGGTCGGCTTCTACGACGGAGTGTTCGGCCCCGGCGCCGGCGCCTTCTACATGATCGGCTTCGTGACCCTGCTGGGATTGGGTGTGGTGAAGGGCACCGCCCACACCAAGCTCGCCAACGCCGCGAGCAACCTCGGCAGCCTCGCGCTCTTCGCGCTCGGCGGCCACGTCGTCTGGGCGATCGGCCTGATGATGGCGGTGGGCGCCTTCCTCGGAGCACAGATCGGCTCGCGCCTGGCGATCCGCATGGGCGCCCGGCTGATCCGCCCGCTCCTCGTCACCATCGCCTGCCTGATGGCCCTGCGCCTCCTCTCCGACCCGGCCAACCCGCTGCGCCGGGTGGTGGCCGGATGGTTCGGGGGGTGACGGCCACCGCAGGGCGCCTGCGCCACTGAGAGGGCCGCGCGGTCTCCGCCGCCGTCGGCGCACGGTGTCAGCGGGAGCGCGTCACGATTTCTGCGCTGCCAGGACGTGCGCCACGATCGCGTTGGCGTGTCCATGCCCCATCCCGTGCTCGGCCTTCAGCATCGCCACGAGGTCCATGTGCTTGGCCGGAAGTCTCTCCCGGACGAGTTGCTGCCACGCCGCGATCGGGCGGCCGTACCGCTTCTCGATCGACGGGAAATACGACGCCGGTCCCTTGGTCGGTTCAGCCGGCATGGCAAAGCTTCCTCCGAAGGTGTCGGCGGCCCGATGTTTGCCGACGGGAGGCGCGGCCCGCAAGGCCTCCGCGCCGGAGCCCGGTCGGAGCGACGAGGTGCGATGAGCGTCCCCGCGCTTTTCCCGTCGCGGCCCCGAGACATCGCGTCCGGTCGGAGCCGCTCCAGGCCGTTCGGTCCCGTCAGAACGTATAGGAGGCGGACACGACGAAGGTCCGGGGCGAGGCGACCGTCACGAAGGTGCCCGTCGTCAGCCAGTACCGGTTGTCCGCCACGTTCTCGACGTTGAAGCGGAAGACGAACGGCCTGTCGTCGAGGATCGTCGCGTAGCGGAAGCCAAGGTCGAACCGCGTCCAGTCCGGGAAGCGGACGGTGTTGGCGCCGGTGAGATAGGAGCCGGAGGTGTAGAGTACCCGGCCGTTCAGGGCGAGGCCCGGGACCCAGGGGGTATCCCATTCGAGGCCGGCGGAGACGGTCAGGTCCGGGACGCCCGCGGCGTCGTTCCCGCGCTGGAGCGGGTCGATCGGCTTGGTCAGTTCGGGACGCAGGAAGGTCGCGCTCGCGAATCCGCGCAGGGTCGGTGCGAGCGCCCCGAAGGCCGACAGCTCCAGACCCTGGTTGCGCTGCTCGCCGTTATACGCCAGGGCGTTGGTCGCCGTCTGGACCTGGTCCGGCCGGCTGATCTGGAACAGAGCCGCCGTCGTCGTGATGGTGCCCCAGTCAACCTTGATGCCGACTTCCTGCTGATCCGATTTGTAGGGACTCAGGATCGCGCCCGCGTTGCTGTAGCCGGGTCCCACGATGGTGCCGGCCGTCAGGCCTTCGGCATAGTTCGCGTACAGGGAGACGTTCTTCCAGGCCTTGAACACGATGCCGGCGAGCGGCGACGTGGCGTCCGCGTCGTATTCGCTGGTCCGCGCCTGGGTGACGGTGTCGTAGCTCTTCTGGTTCACCATCTGATAGCGGACGCCGGCGGTCAGCAGGACGGTGTCGTCGAAGGCCGACATCGTGTCGGCGACGGCGACGCTCGTCAGGGTGGTCCCGGCATAGCGCTGCGGGGCGATCCGCTCGCCGGTCACGACTGGCAGCGGCGCCGGCCGATAGATGTTGGACGGGACCGACTCGTCGGCCGAGTTCGCCACGTAGGCGTAGCCGTCCTCCCGCGTGAACCCGGTATAGACGAGGTTCACCGAGTGATTGATGAACCCGGTGTCGAAGCGGGCCTTGAGACCGGCATTGCCGCTGACGGTGCTGCTGTAGGAATCGTAGAAGGCGTTCACGAGCCGGAAGTTGCCGAGAACGTCGGCACCGCTCGGGAAGCCGAACACCCGGTAATCCGGGAAGGTCTGCCGATTGGACCCCGCGCGATATCCGATCCCGCCATAGGCCGTCAGCCAGTCGGTCAGATCGTATTCCAGGAAGGAGGCGACCGTGTTGTCCCGCTGCTGGAGCTGCGTCCCCGGGAACCAGTTGCTGCGCCCGCTGGGCGGGCGCGGGATGAAGGCGATATCCGATTGCAGGCCGATCTGCGGCCGGAAATTCTTGGTGTCGTCGTTCTGGGAGATCACGTCGAGCGCCCAGCGCAGGCGCTCACCCTGATAGTCGAGGGACAGCGCCCCGAGTCCCGTCCGCAGGTTTCCGTCCCGGATCGTCGCCTCACCGTCCCGGGCCAGGCCGTTGAAGCGGACGCCCCATTCCTTGTTCTCGCCGCCGCGGGTGCTGGCATCGACATGAACACCGAAATTGCCGGGGCTGATATATTGCGGCGTCACCTGGACGAAGGGCACATCGAGGGCGCGTTTCGTAACGATGTTGATGCTGCCGCCGACGCTGCCGCCCGGCGGAATGCCGTACATGAACGCGCCGGGTCCCTTCAGAAGCTCGATGCGCTCGATGTACTGCGCCGCCACGCGATTGGACGAGACCAGGCCGTAGAGGCCGTTCAACCCGACATCCTGCGCCTGAACCTCGAAGCCGCGGATCTGGAAGGTGTCGCTGAAGCCGTTGCTGGCCGTCGTCAGGCGGACCGAAGCGTCGTTGACGAGGGTATCGGCCGCGGTGCGCGCCTGCTGGTCCTGGATGACCTGCTGCGTGAAGTTGACGGTGCTGAACGGCGTGTTCAGGGCGTCCCGGGTTCCGAGCACACCGAGGGATCCGCCCCGCGCGAACTGGCCCCCGGCATAGGGCGGCGGCAGATCCTTCAGGAGCCCGACGCCCTGGCCGCCGCGCCCCGTCCCCCCGGAAGGCCCCGCCACCGAAAGCTCGTCGAGCCGCACGGATTCTTGCGCTTTGGCGCTCGACGTCAGACCTGCCGAGCTGAAAACCAGCGCAGTCGTGCTGATCAAAGCATACGTCGAGGTTGCTGACAGCGCTGAGGTGATCTTGCGCACCCGTAGATCCTTGTGCTGGCGCCCGCGCCGCGTATCGAACTCTTGAGGATTACCTTAGAGTGATCCTAAATTGCTCATCGATACGTCGACATGTCTGGCGGTTAGTCGATCACGCGCTGGTGATCAAGCGTCGGCAGGAAACGGTTCGGGGCCCGTGCCTTTGCGGCAACAATTCCTAATTGTTCTAATGCGGAAGTACCGGAAATCGGGGGTGCGGAGGGGGGCTTCGCTCCGGCCCCGGTCGGTCGCTGCGCGCATTTTTGGGCGATGATCCGGCGCATGTGTCCAGAAAAGCAGGTCGACCCAGGTGTCCTGATGATCTGCTTTGAAGACTTCCTGCGCGAGGCCGGCAGACTGTATTCGACGACGATGGGAAATGGAGCCGCAGTCCTGCGCACGAGACGCGTCGGCTTTCACGCAGACAAGGCGACGTTTTGGACGGGGGCGACTGTGTCGGCGGCAGCCTGAGCGAGGCGATCCAACCGCAAATCGCGGAGCCGGCCCGCACCGGAAACGCCAGGGGCGCCCGCGACGACGAGATCCGTCGCGGCATCGCCGATGGCATCGCGCAGTGCGCGCGGCGCCTGGATCCGAAGCCGGGGGGAGCGGGGGCTCGACCAGGCGACGGGCACCGGTTGAGCGTCCGCGGCGGAGCAGGCCAAAGCCGAGAATCTCGTCGTCGCCGCCCGGGGCGTGGACGCCGAGGCCCGGTCCTCCGCGGACGGAGCGTTCGGCGGGGTGGTCCCGACCCTCGGCGGGATGGTCGCGAGCCGTCCCGCGACCGCCGCCGCGGGTCTGCCGGCGAGCAGGGCGCCGAGTCACCGGGGAGCGGTTCGCCGGCGGCGACGGCCCGACCTGGCCGGGGACTGCGTCGCCTTCCACGTCCGGTTCGCGACCCCGCACGGCATCCGCCGCTCGTCGCCACCGGACCAGCCCGCCCGGCCCGTCATGCGCCGGGCCGGGATCGGGGGGTCAGCGCGGCATGAACGCCCAGTAGTCGAGGTCGAGGATCACCGACGGGTCGTAGGCGTCGCCGACCTTATCGGGATGGTTGCCGCAGGGCTGGTTCTTGGTGGCCACCGTGCGCAGACGCAGCGCCCCGATGTCGGTGCGACCGGGAAGCTCGGCGGTCTCCAGGACCTCGCTCCAGGCATAGACCGTGTCGCCGGCGAAGAGCGGGGCGACGTGGCGGCCGGCATTGATGCCCGCCAGCGCGAAGGCGTTGCCGAGGCCGTTGAAGCTCAGCGCCCGGGCCAGGGAGATCACGACGCCGCCGTAGATCAGCCGGCGGCCGAAGCGGGTGTCCTTGGCGGCGTAGCCGTCGAAATGCACCTTGGCGGTGTTCTGGTAGAGGCGGGTGGCGATCTGATGCTCGGCCTCCTCGACGGTCATGCCGTCGACATGGTCGATCTTCTCGCCGACGACGTAGTCGCCGAATCGGTGGGGCGAGCCGGAGAGCGCGCAATCATAGGCGGCCGGGTTCAAGGGCGGCAGGGCGCCGGCGAGGTCGGCCGGGTCCACCACCTTGGCGAAGGTCGGCACGTGCTCCTGCGCGATCTTGGCCTCGGGGTCGCGTTTCTTCACCAGCACCCAGCGGCAGTAGCTCAGCACGGTCTCGCCGTTGGCGTCCGAGCCGGTGGAGCGCACGTAGACGACGCCGGTCTGGCGGTTCGAGCTCTCCTTCAGACCGATGACCTCGGAGACCGTCGAGAGGGTCTCGCCCGGATAGACCGGTCGGCGGAAGCCGCCCTCGGCGTAGCCGAGATTGGCCAGCGCATTGAGGGAGATGTCCGGCACGGTCTTGCCGAAGACCACGTGGAAGGTGAGGAGGTCGTCGAGGGGGCTCTGCGGATAGCCGATGGCGCGCGCGAAGGCGTCCGAGGACTGCACGGCGAAGCGCGGGCCGTAGAGCGACGTGTAGAGCGCGACGTCGCCGAGGGTGACCGTGCGCGGCGTGGCGTGACGGAGGGTTTCCCCGAGGCGGTAATCCTCGAAGAATCGGCCGGGATTGGTCTTCATGACGGTCTCGTCCCCAGGGCGACGCGATGGCGCGTCTGTTTTTTGATGTCGGGCGGGCCGTCGTTGCGCCCCGCCCCTCGAAAGCCCGACCGGTCAGCGGATGTAGACGGAGGTCTGCGTCGGCACGAATTCGTGCAGCAGGCGGCTGGCGAACAGCAGCAGCAGCACCAGCACGATCGGCGAGAGATCGACGCCGCCGAGGTTGGGCAGGATGTTTCGGATCGGGCGCAGCACCGGCTCGGTGAGGCGGTAGAGCACCTCGCCGATCTGCGACACGATCGGGTTGCGGACATTCACCACGTTGAACGCCACGAGCCAGCTCAGGACGGCGCTGGCGATGAGGACGTAGATGTAGAGCTGCACGACGGTGTCGAAGAGCCAGATGAAGGCGTTCATGCGCGGAAACGATGTCCTCGTGGCCCGCGCCCGCGGGACGCATCACGCCCACGCAAAGCTGCAGGATTTCGGGAATTGACAGGTCGGCGTGAGCGAGCCTAAAAGGCCGCCACCCCGGAACGGGGCTGTAGCTCAGATGGGAGAGCGCCGCAATCGCACTGCGGAGGTCAGCGGTTCGATCCCGCTCAGCTCCACCAGGTTTCCCCAACGCGGGACGGCCGGTGGTTTTCCAACCCGCGATTTGACCTGATCCGAAGCCCGCTCCGGGCCGGACTCAGTCGTCCTTCAGCGGATCGTGTCCCCAATTCATCAGCGACAGGCGCCAGGGGGACTCCTTCACCTTGTCGGCCTCCTTCGGGCCGCCCTGCTTGAGGTGACGGTGCACGTAGCCGACGACCTTGGCCATGTGCGCGTAGTCGTCGTCGGTGAGGTCGGTCTTCTTGGTGCGCAGAAGCTCGACGATGCGCCGCCCCTCGCGGTGGCCGGTGGCTTCGCCGCCATCCTTCTTCTGGCCGACTGATTGGCTCTCGTCGGTCTCCAGGAACGCGTCGAGCTTGGCCGCCGTCATGTTCACGGCCTCGTGGAACGCCTTGTAGGTCTCGGCGTGGTCGTCGCCCTTGTCTGACATGCGGTTCTCTCCCGAAACAATCGGGCGGAAAACCGGGGTGAAACCCGCGCGGTTCCGACCCCGCGACGGCGCGTCCGCTCAGGCGATCAGTTGGGCCGCGCCTACGCGATCAACCCGGCCGTGCCTATGCGATCAACCGGGCCGCGGCTACGCGATCAACCAAGCCACGCCCATCACGCCGGCCAGGAATATCCCGTAGGTCACCAGGACGGCGACGATCTCACGGTGCTGGATGACGATGTTTTCTGAGGCGGACAGCATGGCGGTATGGCCGGGAGTGAAACGAGACCCTTCATCTCACGCCCGGCCTGAGAATTCGATGATCAGAACCACGGCGCCGACGAGGAAATTGCCGATGTCTCCCGGCGGCCACAGAGGCGTGAGCGGCCTCCTCAGGCCGGACGGTCGGCCGGCTGGTCGAACAGGAAGTCGTCGACGGCCGGGATGGTGACCGCGAGGCCGGCACCCGCGCCGTAGCTCGCCTTCGAGAGGCGCCACGGCGACTCGGTCCGGGCGCGGATGGCCTCGGACGGGCGCAGGCGCCGGTGCGTGCCGTCGGCCCCGATCTCCTCGATCAGCACGAAGCCGTAGACCTGGAGCCGCGCCGCGATCAGCTTGGTCTCGCGGTCGCCCGCCGCCACGGACAGGCTGCCCGTGGCATAAACCGAATCCATCAGGGCACGCTGCTCGCTGCGCCGGGCCGCGAGTCCGCCGCGGGGCGCCGACGGGGCTGCCGCCGACGGCTGGGGGCGGAGGGCGCGTCGGAAGGGGACCACATTGTCCATCGTCGCCGGAACGCTGCCCATACGCCACTGTCCTCACGCTGCACTCGAAGGGCCGGGCGAACGCCCCGGCACATCCCCTGATTTCGACGGTTCCGCTTAATGGGCCGCTAACGTTACCGGCCGGCGGCGTCCCGTTTCCGGGCCGAACCACAGGTGCACGGCCGCGCTTGTGGATCGCTCGGCGGAATGGTCTACCGGGCCGGCAGGTCCGGCCGGAGAGGAGCGCGCGGCATGGCATCCATCTTCGAGGCCCACAGCTTCGCGATGATCGCGCATGCGGGGCAGATCGATAAGGGCGGGCAACCCTACATCCGCCACCTGGAGCGGGTCGCCAATGCGGCGGTCGGCCGGGCGGGGCACGCGAAATCGGTGGACCGCCTCGCCATCGAGCCGATGGAGGTGATGCAGGCCGCGATCCTCCACGACGTCCTCGAGGACACCCCGACCACCCCGATCGCCCTGCGGGCCGAGGGCTTTTCCGACGCTGTCATCGCCATGGTGGTGATGCTGACGAAGCCCGCCGAGCCGGTGCCGTACGACGCACGCATCTCCGCCCTGATCGCCATGGGCCATCTCGGGGGGCTGCTGATCAAGATGTCCGACACGGAGGACAATCTCAGCCCCGAACGGACGCTGGCGAACGGCGAAGCCCGGCATGCGCGCTACGCGGAGGCGTTCGACCGTTTGAAGGCCGCCGCCGCCGCGCTCGGCTACACGGGTTCGTAGTCGGGCTCGCAAAAAGCCCCGCAGCGGGGCTGCGGGGCTCGGAACGCACTCAGGCCGTTCGACGGACCCCGATGGGGCCTGCTCGCGGGCTTACTTGCCGCTGGGGGCCGCGCCGCTGCCGGTCTCGCCATTACCGCCGGTGCTGCCGCCGGGCGCGCCGACGGTCGCGGTGCTGGGCCCGCCGGAGGTGCCAGCCGGGGCCATGGTCGAACCCGTGGTGGCGGGGGCGCCCATCCGCTCCATCGACTTCTCGCTGTTGCTCTTCACGCTGCCCGGATTGTTCATGTTGCTCTCGGTGCCCGTCGCGGTCTGCGCAAAGGCGGTCCCCGTCAGGGCCAGGGCGATCGAGCCGGCGAAGGCAAGGGTCTTGATAGACATGCTGCGGTATCTCCCAGTTTTCGTTAGCTGATCGACCAACGCAGGCCCGCGATCAATTGTTCAAATTCTTTATCCAGGCTTAGCCCGCCCGGCACCGATCCTGTGGTCCGGTGTGGCGCGAACGATTCCGACCGTCGTGCCCGGTCGCGGGCAGATTCGGCGGTGACCCACTCGACCCCGACGAAGCGGGAGCCGGTGGTGCCGGCTCCCGCGCGGTCCTCAGGTGTCGCTCTCGGCCCGGTCGGTGTTCTGCTCGGCCTCGTCGTAGGTGTAGCCCTCGAGCCAGTCGGCGCTGTTCTGCGAGCCGGCCGGATAGGGATTGACGGAGTCCGGCTGGCCAGCCTGCTTGGCCGCCCTGCCCTCGTCCATCACCGTCTTGGATACCACTGCCATGTCGTACGCTCCCGTTTGGACCTGTGCCTTACGGTAGGGCGCCGCCGGCGCGCGGGGACCCTCGGGCCCGCAAAAACCCGCCGCGGCCGGCGCCGGGCGGGTTTCCGTCGCCCGGGCGGAGCGGCTCCGCCCGGGACCACGCCGCTCAGGCGAGCTTGGTGGTGAAGCGGGCCGTGGTCTTCGCGCGGACCTCGTCCTCGGTGACGCCGTCGGCGAGTTCGACCAGCGTCATGCCCCCGTCGCCCTTCTTGTCGATGGCGAAGACGCCGAGGTCGGTAATGACCATGTCGACCACGTGGGTGCCGGTGAGCGGCAGGTCGCAGGCGTCCAGCAGCTTGGGGCTCTCCGAGCCGTCCTTGCCCTTGGCGGTGTGCTCCATCACCACCACCACCTTCTTGACGCCGGCCACGAGGTCCATGGCGCCGCCCATGCCCTTCACCATCTTGCCCGGGATCATCCAGTTGGCGAGGTCGCCGTTCTCGGCCACCTGCATCGCGCCGAGGATCGACAGGTTGATGTGGCCGCCCCGGATCATCCCGAAGGATTCGGCCGAGGAGAAGTAGCTGGTGGTGGGCAGCGCGGTGATCGTCTGCTTGCCGGCATTGATTAGGTCGGCATCCTCCTCGCCCTCGTAGGGGAAGGGGCCCATGCCGAGCATGCCGTTCTCGGATTGCAGCTGCACCGACATCCCGTCCGGGATGTAGTTCGACACGAGGGTCGGGATGCCGATGCCGAGGTTCACGTAGTAGCCGTCCTGCAGCTCTCGTGCGGCGCGCTCGGCCATCTGTTCGCGGGTCCAGGCCATGATCGTGGTCTCCTTGTCGGCTCTCAGACGGCGGCGGGCGGCACGGCGGGCTCGCCGCGCTTGCGGGTGGTGCGCTGCTCGATGCGCTTCTCGCGCTCCGGCACGTGGACGAGGCGCTTCACGAAGATGCCGGGGGTGATGATGGTGTCAGGATCGATCTCGCCGGGCTGCACCAGATGCTCCACCTGGGCCACGGTGATCGTGGCGGCGGTGGCCATCATCGGATTGAAGTTCCGCGCCGTCTTCCGGTAGATCAGGTTGCCCTCGGTGTCGCCCTTCCAGGCGTGGACGATGGCGAGGTCCGCGAACAGGCCGCGCTCCATCACGTAGTCCTCGCCGTCGAATTCGCGCACGTCCTTGCCCTCGGCGATCAGGGTACCGACGCCGGTCTTGGTATAGAAGGCCGGGATGCCGGCGCCGCCGGCGCGGATGCGCTCGGCCAGCGTGCCCTGGGGGTTGAACTCGATGGCGAGCTCGCCGCCGAGGTACTGGCGGGCGAATTCCTTGTTCTCGCCCACATAGGACGAGATCATCTTGGCGACCTGGCGGGTTTCCAAGAGCTTGCCGAGGCCGACGCCGTCGATGCCGGCATTGTTGGAGACCACGGTCAGGTTCTTCACCCCGGACGCGCGGATCGCATCGATCAGGGCGTCGGGAATCCCGCAGAGGCCGAAGCCACCGCACATGATCATCATGCCGTCCTTCAGCACGCCGGCCAGCGCCGCCGTGGCGTCGGGATAAACCTTCTTCATGGATGCCCTCCTGTGTGGTTCTGTTCTTCGTCGGCGCGACCGTCACGCGAAAGCGGCGTCCTGCCAACCCCTTGTCGCGGTGCGGCCGTTACATTTTGCACTGCGCGGCACCGCCCGGACCGGGTCTGAGCGCGGGTCCGACCGGACGGCGTGGCCCGGGGGCGCTCGGGCCGGCGGGACCGTTCCGGCGCGCTGCGTGGTGGATGGCACCGGGGCGTCGCCCCCGCCCGGGGAGACAAGCCGGGCGCCGAGGACTATCAGGAGAGGGTCGCCGGGTCTTCCGCGCGTCGCGGCTGCCGGGGCCGGACGCGCCCATTCCCTCGTCGATCACGCGGTCCGCCGCGCGTCCCACACACCGGATGGAGGGGAATACCCCTGCGCCGCCTCCTGTCCCTGATGTGCCTCGCGGCGTTCGTCGTCGCCCTCTCGGCCGCCTGCCTGCCCTGGTCGGTCGCGACGCCGCGCCTGCGGGCCTTCGTGGCACGGGACTTCGCGCGGGTCTACGGGCTCGCCATGACCGCGCGGGGGCCGACCGAGGTCACTCTGCTGCCGCTGCCGCGCCTGGGGTTTCGCGATGTCCGCCTGGCCGCGGGCGGCGTCGACGGTCCCGTCCTGGCGGAGGGCGGCGCCCTCTCCCTCCAGCTGAGCCTGCTGGCCCTGCTGACGGGGCGCCTCGAGGTGAACACCCTGGGGCTCGACGGCGCGACGGTCTACCTGCCCTCGGGGCCGGACGACGCCCGCTGGGCCGAGCCCGTTCGGCTTCTCGGCGCGCGCCTCGCGGTGGACGGCGCCGCGCATCCGCGCCGCATCAGCCTGTCGCGTGCCGTCGCCAAGGGCCTCGATCCCCGGGACGGCTCTCCCCAGACCGCCCGCGACCTCGACCTGACCCTGTCCTGGCCGCTCTGGAGCGCCCAGGCCGAGATCTTCGGCAGCTTCCAGTGGAGCGCCATGCCGACGCGGTTCTCCGTCTCGGGCCTGCGGGTGATCGACCTCCTCGACGGCGGCGCCACGCCCTACGCCCTCACGGCGAGCTGGGCCGCCGGGACCCTCACGGCCGAGGGCAGCGGCGTCGTCCGGGCCGAGGGCCTGACACTGATCGGGCTCGGCCAGTTCGAGACGCGGTCCCTGCCGGAGACCCTCGCCTGGGCCGGTGGCGACGTCGCCCTCTCGCCCTTCGTCACGGCGTTCGGGATGACCGGCAATTTCGAGATGAGCGGGCGTCAGCTCCTGCTGCCCAACGTCCGGGTCTCCTTCGGCGACAATCGCCTGGAGGGGGCCGGTGCCGTCTCCTTCGGACGGGGCCGTCCAGCCGTGCAGGCGACCCTGGCGGCCGAGACGCTGAACCTGGCCCCCCTGCTGGCGGATCTGCCGAGAGCCGTCGGCGCCACCGCCGGCGCCCCCGACTGGCGCCTGCGCGCCCTCGCCCTCGCGCCCTATACCGGCGGCGACCTCGACCTGCGAATCTCGGCGGGCGCGGCCCGGTTCGGTCCGATCCTCGCCGAGGACCTGGCCGCCAGCGTCCTGGTCCGGGACGGGAATATCGAGGCGTCCCTGAGCCGCGCCGCCCTGGGGGGCGGAACCCTCAAGGGCCGCCTCGCCCTCGCCACCTCGCCCAAGGACGCGGCCGTGACCGACGCCAAGGTGCAGGGTGCCTTCGACCGGCTCGACCTGGCGGCCGTCCCCGGCGCGCTGCGCCCGGAGAACTGGATCCTCGGCACGGCGCAGGGCCAGTTCCAGGCCGAGGGCTCGGGGGCCGACCTGCACGCGCTCCTGCAGCATCTCGACGGTCATGCCGCCCTCTCGGTCGACGCCGGCACCCTGATCGGGCTCGACCTGAACGAGGCGGCCCAGCGCAACCGGATGCCGGCCCGGCGCGTCGGCCGCACGGCGTTCGAGCGTGCGACCTTGAGCCTGCGCTTCCGCGACGGAATCGGCGAGATCACCGAGGGCACGATGGAGGCCAACGTCCTGGCCGCCTCCCTGCGCGGCACCGTCTCGCTGCCGGACCGGCGCTGCGACACCCTTGCGGAGATCTCCGCACGGGGGACGGCGTCGGAGAAGCGGCCGCCGATGCGCGTCCAGATCGCGGGTCCCTTCGGCAACCTCGACGTGCGCAGCCTCGCCCTGGACGCCACGCCGGACCTGCGCGGCGGCGCGGTGGCGCCGTCAAAGTCCCTGCGGATGCCGGCCGTCGGGTTGGCCCTCCCGGCCGGCGCCCGCGCCTACGCCCCGTAGCGGAAGCCCGGCCCGCGGCGTTTCAGGCTACACCCTTGCGCCCGGTCAGCCACGAGGCGGTGAGCACGAGGGCGGTGACGGTGCCGACGAGAAGCGTCGAGGCCGCGTTGATCTCCGGGTTCACCCCGAGCCGGACCTGGCTGTAGAGCCGCATCGGCAGGGTCGTCGCCCCCGGCCCCGAGACGAAGCTCGCGATGACGAGGTCGTCGAGGGACAGGGTGAAGGCGAGGAGGAAGCCCGCCGCCAGGGAGGGCGCGATCAGCGGCAGGGTGACGGTGGCGAAGACCCGGCCCGGCGCCGCGCCGAGATCGGCCGCCGCCTCCTCCAGCGCGCCGTCGAGACCGCGCAGGCGCGCCCCGACGATCACCGCCACGAAGCCGAGGCCGAGGGTCGCGTGCGCGACGACCAGGGTGAGGAGGCCGCGATCGAGGCCGAGGCCGACGAAGAGCAACAGCAGCGACAGCCCGGTGATCACCTCGGGCATGACCAGCGGCGCGTAGATCAGCCCGGTGAAGACCCGCCGGCCGGCGAAGCGCCCGCCCCGGTCGAGGGCCAGGGCCGCCAGGGTCCCGAACACCGTGGCGAGGGCGGCCGAGGCCAGCGCCACCGCGAGGGAGACGCCGGCCGCCGCGCGCAAGGGGGCGTCGGCGGCGAGCACGCCGTACCAGCGGGTCGAGAACCCGCCCCAGACCGTGACCAGGGCCGAGGCGTTGAACGAGTAGATCACCAGGATCAGGATCGGCGCGTAGAGGAAGCCGAGCCCGAACGTGAGGGCGATGCGGTCGAGGGCCCTCACCGGCCGGCCTCCCGCGCGGTCGCCCCGTCCTCGCGGAACAGGATCAGCGGGCCGACCACCAGGACGAGGACCAGGATCGCCACCGCGGAGGCGAGCGGCCAGTCGCGGTTGGAGAAGAACTCGCTCCACAGCACCCGCCCGAGCATCAGGGTGTCCGAGCCGCCGAGCAGGTCCGGGATGATGAACTCGCCCACCATCGGAACGAAGCAGAGCAGCGCCCCGGCCACCAGCCCGGGGCGGGCCAGCGGCAGGGTCACGGTCCAGAACACCCGCGCGGGCCCGGCGCCGAGATCGGCCGCGGCCTCGGCCAGGCGCGGGTCGCGCTTGGCCAGCACGGCGTAGAGCGGCAGCACCATGAAGGGCAGGTAGGCGTAGGTGAGCCCGATCAGCACCGCCCATTGGGTGTTCAGGATCTCCAGTGGCTGCGCGATCAGCCCGAGCCGCAGCAGGCCGGCGTTGAGCAGCCCCTCGGGCTTCAAGATCGCGATCCAGGCATAGATGCGGATGAGGAAGCTCGTCCAGAACGGCACGATGAGGAGCGCCACGAGGAGCGGCTGACGGCGCTCCGGGGCGCGGGCCATGGCGTGGGCGATCGGGGTGCCGATCAGGGCGAGAATCGCGGTGGCGACGGCCGCGAGCGTCACGGAGGACAGGGC
Organism: Methylobacterium sp. Leaf88; assembly: GCF_001422795.1. NCBI lineage: Bacteria > Pseudomonadati > Pseudomonadota > Alphaproteobacteria > Hyphomicrobiales > Methylobacteriaceae > Methylobacterium > Methylobacterium sp. Leaf88. Next base: position 258,399 of record NZ_LMMK01000012.1, read on the forward strand.
GGCGTCGCGGTAGAGGGCGTCGCCCGCCAGCGTTTCGAAGTTGGCGAAGTCGAGGGCCTCGAGGAAGCTGCCCCAACCCTCGAACCCCGCGCTCCAGTCGAGCACCGGCAGGTAGGGCGGCTGCGCGGTGGCCGGCGTCGAGAGGCTGATCTTCAGGGTCAGGATCACCGGCAGCAGCACGAAGGCGGCGAGCCACAGGGCGGGCAGGACCGGGAGCCAGCGCTTCATGCTCACCCCGCCGCCGGCATCAGCCAGGCCCGCTCGGGCGGATAGGACAGGTGGACGGTCTCTCCCACGGCGGGCGCGTCGGCGCCCGTGGGCGCGCTCACCCGCCAGACCGATCCGTCGGCCATGCGGACCCGGAGCCGGATGCGGTCGCCGAGATAGGTCGTCTCGACCACCTGCCCGGGCAGGGCCCGTCCGTCCCCGGACGGGGCGCGGGCCAGCGCGATCCGTTCGGGACGCAGGGCGATGACGCCTTCCCCGTCGGCTGCGCCGCGGGCGCGCATTGGCCCGAGCGCGGTGTCGAGGGTGGACAGGCCGCCGGGGTCGCGATCCGGCACCCGGCCCGGGATCAGGTTCACGTCGCCCAGGAGCCCGGCGACGAAGCGGTTGGCCGGGCGCTCGTACAGGCTCGCCCCGTCGCCGATCTGCGCGAGGCGGCCGCCTTCCATCACGCCGATGCGGTCGGCCAGCGCCAGGGCCTCGCCGGGATCGTGGGTGACCACGAGGAAGCTCGTGCCGAGGCGCCGCTGCAGGGCGCGCAGCTCCCCTTGCGTCTCCTCCCGCAGGGCGCGGTCGAGGGCGCCCAGCGGCTCGTCGAGGAGCAGCACCTGGGGCGCGCGCGCCAGGGCGCGGGCCAGCGCCACCCGTTGCCGCTGCCCGCCGGACAGGGTGTCGGGCCTGCGCGGGCCGAACCCGTCGAGACGCACGAGGCGCAGGAGCTCGTCCACCCGCGCCTGACGCGCCGCGCGCGCGAGGCCGGTGAGGCCGTAGGCGATGTTGGCGGCCACGCTCATGTGCGGGAACAGGGCGTAGGACTGAAACATCATGTTGACCGGCCGGCGATGCGGCGGGTCGGCCGTGATGTCGGTGTCCCCGAGGCGGATCGTGCCCGAGGTCGGGGTCTCGAAGCCGGCGATGAGGCGCAAAAGCGTGCTCTTGCCGCAACCGGAGGGACCGAGCAGGCAGACGAACTCGCCGGGCTGCAGGGTGAGGTCGAGGTCGGCCACCGCCGCATGCGCGCCGAAGCGCTTGCCGAGGCCGGCACAGGTCAGCAGGCCGGCGGGACCGGGCGCGCGCGTCGACGCCATCGCGGGTGCCGGACCCTCAGCCGTCCTCGCGCAGCGCTTCGGCGACGCGGGCCTCCAGGAGGTCGGGCCGGCGGATCACCAGGGCGCCGCGCGTCCGGTCGATCAGGCCGTCGGCCGCCATCACGGTGAATTCCCGCGTCACCTGCTCGCGGCGGCAGCCGATGCGGGCGGCGAGCACATGGTGGTAGGGCGGCGGCGTGACCACCCGCTCGCCGTCGCCGCCGGCGCGGGGCACCGACAGGCGCAGCAGCTCGGCATAGAGCCGGTGGCGCAGGTCGAGGAGCGCGTGCTCCATCAGGCGGGTGTTCAGCTCGCGCACGCGCTTGGCCAACAGGCGGAACAGCCGGTCGGCGATCGCCTCGGAGGCGAAGATGATCTGCCGGAACACGGGGGCGGGCACCACGCAGACCTCGCCGCGGGTCAGGGCCGTGACGTTGGCCGAGCGGCCGATGCCGTCCAGCGCGGCCAGCTCGCCGAAGAAGGCGCCGCCGCGCATCTCGCCGAGAATCACTTCCTTGCCCGATTGCGAGCGGTTGAGGATGCGCACTTCGCCGGAGGCCAGGAAATAGACGTCGGTGGAGACGTCGTCGTAATCGACCAGAACCTCGTTCTCGTCGAAGCGGCGCCAGTGGCAGCGCGTCTCGTAGACGGACAGCTCGATTCCCGGCTCCTTGAAGAACGGGATGGTCGTCAGCCGTCCTGTGGTCACGCGTCCTGCCCCCTCGATGATCGAACCTGATCGATACGCCGTGCAATTCCTGGGTCAAGCTATCCCGTACTGCTCGCCTGCCGATAGGCGTGGATGCGAGGTCCGCGCCAACCGCACAGGCCGGTGCGGGGCGCGCGGCCCCGGCCGCTTGCCAGTGAGGCCCCGACCCCGCAAAAGCGCGCCATGCTCCGCGTCAACGACCTCACCTACCGCATCGGCGAGCGCCTGATCCTCGACGGCGCCACCTTCGTCATCCCGGATCGCGCCCGTGTCGGCCTCGTCGGGCGCAACGGCGCCGGCAAGACCACCCTGTTCAAGGCGATCCTCGGCGAGCTGCCCACCGAGGGCGGCACGGTGTCGATGCCCAAGGGCATGCGCATCGGCGCGGTGGCCCAGGAGGCGCCCGCCGGCCCCGAGACCCTGCACGCCGTGGTGCTGGCCGCCGACACGGAGCGCGCCCGCCTGATGGCGGAGGCCGAGCACGCCGACGGCCTGCGCCGCGCCGAGATCGAGACCCGGCTGGTGGACATCGAGGCGCATTCGGCGCCCGCCCGCGCGGCGGCGATCCTCCACGGTCTCGGCTTCGATGCGGAGGCGCAGGGGCGCCCCTGCGCCGACTTCTCCGGCGGCTGGCGCATGCGCGTGGCGCTCGCCGCCGTGCTGTTCTCCGAGCCCGACCTGCTGCTCCTCGACGAGCCGACCAACTACCTCGACATCGAAGGCACGATCTGGCTCTACGACTACCTGGAGCGCTATCCCCGCACGGCCGTCATCATCAGCCACGACCGCGACCTCCTCGACGAGTGCGTGGACCACATCCTGCACCTCGACCGGGGCAAGCTCAGCATCTACCGGGGCGGTTACACGAGCTTCGCCCGGCAGGTCGCCGAGAAGCGCGTGCTCCAGGCCAAGGCGAAGCAGAAGCAGGACGCGGAGCGGGCCCATCTCCAGAGCTTCGTGGACCGCTTCAAGGCCAAGGCCACCAAGGCCCGGCAGGCCCAGTCTCGCGTCAAGCGGCTCGCCAAGATGGAGATCATCGCCTCGGTGATCGAGGACGACGTCCCGGCCTTCCGCCTGCCGAGCCCGGAGCGCCCGCTCTCCCCGCCCATCGTCGCCATGGAGCGGGTGCAGGCCGGCTACCCGGACCGGATCGTGCTCTCGGGCCTGAACTTGAGCCTCGCACCCGACGACCGGGTGGCCCTGCTCGGCGCCAACGGCAACGGCAAGTCGACCTTCTGCAAGCTCATCGGCGGGCGCCTGCCTCCCTTGAGCGGCGAGCTGCGGCGCTCCTCCAAGATGGAGGTGGCCTATTTCGCCCAGCACCAGCTCGACGAACTGCGCCCGGCCGAGAGCGCCTACGCCCATGTCCGCGACCTGATGCCGGACGTGCCCGAATCGAAGGCCCGCGCGGCGGCAGCCCGCCTGGGCTTCTCGGGCACCAAGTCGGAGACGCCGGTCTCCCAGCTCTCCGGCGGCGAGAAGGCGCGCCTGCTCATGGGGCTCGCGGCCTTCCGCGGCCCGCACCTCCTGATCCTCGATGAGCCGACGAACCACCTCGACATCGAGAGCCGCCAGGCCCTGGTGGAGGCGATCAACGACTACGAGGGCGCCGTCATCCTGGTGAGCCACGACCGCTTCCTGGTGGAGGCCTGCGCCGACCGGCTCTGGCTCGTCTCGAACGGCAGCGTGAAGGCCTTCGACGGCGACATGGACGATTACCGCCGCTACGTCCTCGCCGGGCCGGAGCGCGAGGCCGAGAAGGGCGCGGCGGACTCCACCGGCGGCGCCAAGGCGGTGGAACGGCGCTCCAATGCCGACCGCCGCGTCGCCCTCGCGCCCCTGCGCAAGAAGCTCGAGGGCGTCGAGGCGCGCATGAAGAAGCTCACCGACGCCATGGCCAAGATCGACGCGGCGTTGGCCGACGGCACCGCCTTCCAGGCCAACCCGGCCAAGGCCGGCGAGATCGCCAAGATGCGCTCCGACGCCGCCGCCGCCCTGGAGGCGGCCGAGGAGGAGTGGCTTGAGCTCAGCGGCGAGATCGAGGGCGCGACCGCCTGAGCGGGGTCGAGCCGCTCCCCGCGGTGCTGCGATACTCCAGGAGAGGACCCCGTGTTCGGAAATCAGCCCGCAGCACCCCGTCATCCCGGGGCCGCGCAGCGGAGCCCGGGATCCAGACACGCAGGTCGTGTAAGACCTCACGCTGTCGGCGGTTCTGGATTCCGGGCTCGCCTGCGGCGCCCCGGAATGACGGTGCGGTCGCGGCTGCCTTTCCGGTGATGGGGGTTACGCACGCATCCTCCCTCGACCGGCGGCGGCTGGCGGAGCCACCCCCACGCCTCACCTTTCCCCACAAGGGGGAGAGGAACGCGTTCCGCTGCCCTCGGGCGTCGCCTGCGCGAAGAGGCACGACGTAGCCCTCCTCCCCCTTGTGGGGAGGAGTTGGAGGCGGGGGTGGTTGGGCGACCCTTGACCGGCGACGTCTGGCGGAACCACCCCCACTCCTAACCTCTCCCCACAAGGGGGAGAGGGACGCGCCCTGTCCTGGGGCGTCGTTTGCTGGAGAGGCACGACGCACCCCTCCTCCCCCCAAGGCGAGCGAGACGCGCCCTGATCGTAAAAGGACCAGCACCGACCGCAAGGCCGCTCGGAAACATCCAAACCGCCGGGGCGTTTCCGACGGCGCAACCCGAGGGACCCCGACGATGCCTGATGCCCCCCGCCGCCGGCTCGGGCCCTTGCTGGCGCTGCTTCCTTTCGGTGCCGCCGGGGCCTGGATCGCCTATAGCCGCCTCGGCATCGACCATCGTCGCCGGATGCCGCCCGCCCTCCCCGGCCGGCAAGAATGCCTGGGCAGCGATGCGGGCGGGCTGTCGTTCTACGCCGATGGGCCGGCCGAGGGCGTGCCGCTCCTGCTGATCCATTCCGTGAACGCGGCGGCCAACGCCTACGAGGTCCGGCCGCTCTATCGCCATTACGCGAGGACGCGCCCGGTCTACGCCCTCGACCTGCCGGGCTTCGGCTTCTCCGAGCGCAGCGACCGGATCTACACGCCGGAACTCATGACGGACGCGATCCACGCCATGGTGGCCGAGATCCGCCACCGGCACGGGGGCGCCGCCATCGACGCGATGGCGCTTTCCCTCTCGGCCGAGTTCCTGGCCCGGGCGGCCCTGGCGCGCCCCGACGATTACCGCAGCCTGGGGCTGATCAGCCCGACCGGTTTCGACAAGCGCTACGAGCGCCGCAATCCGTCCGGCAGCGACACGGCCCGGGCGGTGGCGGCCTATCCGCTCTGGGGCCAGGCGCTGTTCGACCTCCTCGTCAGCCGCCCGAGCATGCGGTTCTTTCTCGAGAAGACCTGGGGCTCGCGCAGCATCGACGAGGGCCTGCTCGAATACGATCAGGTCTCGGCCCACCAGCCCGGCGCCGAATTCGCGCCCTTCTCGTTCCTGGCCGGGCACCTCTTCGCCACCGAGACGGGCCGGATCTATTCCCGCCTCGACCGGCCGGTCTGGATGATCCACGGCACCCGCGGCGATTTCGTCGACTACCGATACGCCGACCGCTTCCGCGGCGATCCGAACTGGACCCTCGACGTGCTGGAGACGGGCGCTTTCCCGCATTTCGAGCGCCTCGGCGCGGTCACCGCCCGCTACGACGCCTTCCTGGCGCGGCTTGCGCGCTGAGCCCCTGGTCGCTCGCCCCGCGCCGGGTTAGTCGAGGGGCACGCCCCCTCGATCCGAACCCGGAGCCCCGATGTCCGACCTCACCCTCGCCGCCGCGCAGACCATCGTCGCCACCGCCCTGGAGACGGCTCGCGCCCACGCGCTGAAGCCCCTGGCCGTGGTGGTCTACGACGCGCGTGGCGCACTCAAGGCGATGGGGGCGGAGGACGGGACCTCCCTGCGCCGGGCCGAGGTGGCCATGGGCAAGGCGAATGGCTGCCTTGCCCTCGGCCTCGGCGGCCGGGCGATCCACAAGCGCGCCGAGGAGCAGGCCTACTTCGTCGCCGCCGTCAGCCACCTCGTCGGCCCCGCCGCCCTGGTGCCCGTGCCGGGCGGCGTCCTGATCCGCCGGGGCGAGGCCGTGATCGGCGCCGTCGGCATCTCGGGCGACACCTCCGACAACGACGAGCTCTGCGCGCTGGCTGGCATCGAAGCGGCGGGGCTCACCGCGCAGACCGGCGCCTGAACCGATGCCGCGCCCGCATCGGCGGCACTGGCTCGTCGGCGGTGCGGCGCTCCTGGCCGCCGGAGGCCTCGGCCGGGCCGTGGCCGCGCCGGCGGACCTCTACCGGCGCGGCAACGATGCGGACCCCGAGACCCTGGACCCGCACAAGTCCTCGACGGTGGCCGAGGCGCATATCCTGCGCGACCTCTACGAGGGCCTGCTCACCTACGACAATTATGGCGCGATCATTCCGGGGGCGGCCACCGCCTGGACCGTGTCCGAGGATCGCTTGACCTACGACTTCACCCTGCGCGCCGACGGGCGCTGGTCGAACGGCGACCCGGTCTTAGCCGGAGACTTCGTCTTCGCCCTCCGGCGCATCCTCGCCCCCGCCACGGCGGCGAAATACGCCGAGATCCTGTTCCCCCTGAAGAACGCCCGGGCGGTGAACCAGGGCGGACTGCCCCCCGAGGCCCTTGGGGTCGTCGCCCCGGACGAGCGGCGCGTGGTCCTGACCCTGGAGCAGCCGACGCCGTACCTGCTCGAACTCCTGACGCACCAGACCGCGCTACCCGTGCATCCGCCCTCCCTGGCCCGCCACGGCGACGCCTTCGCCCGGGCCGGCAACAGCGTGACCAACGGCCCCTACCGCTTGGCGGAGGTGGTGCCGAACGACCGCATCACCCTGGAGCGCAACCCGCATTTCCATGCGGCCGCCACGGTGGCGATCCCGCAGGTGGCCTTCCTGCCGACGCCGGACCTATCCAGCGCGGTCCGGCGCTACGCGGCCGGCGAGATCGATTCGCTGGCCGACCTGCCCGGCGACCAGATCGCTTCGCTCAAGGCGCGCTTCGGCTCCGAAGTGGTGCTCGGCCCCTCACTCGGCCTCTATGCGCTCGCGGTGAACACCCGCAAGGCGCCCTTCGACGACGTCCGGGTCCGGCGCGCCCTCTCCCTCGTCATCGACCGCGAGTTCCTGGCGAGCCAGCTATGGGGCGGGACCATGGACCCGGCCTATTCCCTCTGCCCGCCCGGCCTCGACCATTACCGCCGGCCGCCCGAGACCGAAGGCCGCGAGGCCCTGCCGATCGATCGCGAGGACGAGGCCCGGGCGCTGCTGGCGGCCGCCGGCTTCGGCGAAGGCCGGCCCCTGCGGCTCGAGTATCGCTTCAACACCAGCGACAACAACCGCAACACGGCGCTCGCCATCGCCGACATGTGGCGCGGCATCGGGATCGAGACCCGCTTCGTCTACACCGACGCCAAGACCCACTTCGCCTACCTGCGCGACGGCGGCGCCTTCAACGTGGCGCGCATGTCCTGGATCGCGGACTATTCCGATCCGCAGAACTTCCTGTTCCTGCTGGAGACCGGCAATGACGGCCTCAACCCGGGCCGCTACAGCAACCCGGCCTACGACGGCCTGATGCGGCGGGCGGCGGCCGAGGGCGACATCGCCCGGCGGGCCGAGCTCCTCTCCGCGGCCGAGACGATCGTGGTCACCGAACTGCCTTGGATCCCGGTGATGCACACCCGCTCGAAGGCCCTGATCGCCCCGCGGCTGGCCGGCTACCACCCGAACCTGCGCAACGCCGCCCCGACCCGGTTCCTGAGGCTGACGGCGTGATCGGCTTCGTCCTGCGCCGCCTCCTCCAGGCGATCCCGACCCTGCTCGCCGTGGTCACCGCGAGCTTCTTCCTGATCCGCCTCGCCCCGGGCGGGCCCTTCGACCTGGAGCGGCCCCTGCCCCCGGCCGCCATGGCCAACCTCGCCCGGGTCTACGGCCTCGACCAGCCGCTGATCGTCCAGTACGGGCGCTACCTCGGCGCCCTGCTCACCGGCGATTTCGGGCCCTCTTTCTCCTTCCGCGACCTCACCGTGGGCGAGCTGTTCGCCCGCGGCCTGCCGGTCTCGATGACGCTGGGCACCCTCGCCCTGGCGCTGGCCCTGGTGCTCGGCATCGGCCTCGGCGCGCTGGCGGCCTTCCGCCGGGGCAGCGCCGTCGACCGCCTCGTCGGCCTCGGCGCCGGCTTGACGCTCGCGGTGCCGACCTTCGTGGTGGCGCCCCTGCTGCAGATCGTGTTCGGCCTGACCTTGCGCTGGCTGCCGGTGGGCAGCTGGGAGAACGGCGCGCCGGCCAACCTCGTGCTCCCGGTGGTCACCCTGGCCCTGCCCCAGGTCGGGGCGCTCGCCCGCCTCACCCGCGCCGCCCTGGCGGAGGTGCTGGCCGCGCAGCCGGTCCGGACCCAGCGCGCCATGGGCCTGCCGCCCCACCGCATCGCCCGCCACGCCCTGCGCGGGGCCCTGCTGCCGGTGGTGGCGATCCTCGGGCCGACGGCGGCCGCCCTCCTCACCGGCTCGGTGGTGGTCGAGACCATCTTCGGCCTGCCCGGCATCGGCCGCTACTTCGTCGACGGCGCGCTCAACCGCGACTACACCCTGGTGATGGGCACCGTCGTGCTGGTGGCCGTCTTCGTCATCGCCCTCAACCTCGTGGCCGATCTCCTGTCCGGCCTTCTCGACCCGCGCCTGCGGGCGGCCCGGTGAGGCGCGTCCTCGGGCGCCTCGCCCGCAACGGGAGCGCCCTGGCGGCCCTCGCCGTTCTGGGGCTGGTCGCCCTCGCCTGCCTCGCCGGTCCCCCGCTCACCGGCCACGATCCGGGTCGGATCTATCCCGACCTCGTGCGCACCGCGCCCTCGCTCCGGGCCCATCCGCGCCCCGAGGCCATCGCGCCGGCGGTGGAGCGCCTCGCCTTCCGCATGCGGGTGACGGCCGCGGACATCCGGATCGCGGACGGGCGCCTGCGCGTCACCCTGTCGGCGCCGAACCCGATCAACGCGCGGGTGCTGAGCTACCTGCCCCGCTCGGACCTGTTCGGCCCCGCCACCATCCTGTCGCGGGAGGCCGAGGGGCGCCGCCTCGTGGTCGAGGCGCCGGTGCGGCGGCTCTTTTTTCCCCTCGGCACCGACGTGCTCGGGCGCGACCTCCTTACGCGCAGCCTCGTCGCTGGCCGGATCTCGCTCCTCATCGGCCTCGTCGCCACCGGCGTCGCGCTCCTCATCGGCGTCACCTACGGGGCGGTGGCGGGCTATGCCGGCGGTCGGGTCGACGCGGTGATGATGCGCGGCGTCGACGTGCTCTACGCCCTGCCCTTCGTGTTCTTCGTCATCCTGCTGCTGGTCTTCTTCCGGGCCGGGCTCGGGCTGATCCTCGTCGCCATCGGCGCGGTGGAATGGCTCGACATGGCCCGGATCACCCGGGCGCAGACCCTGTCGCTGCGCCACCGCGACTTCGTGCGCGCCGCCGAGGCGCTGGGCCTCTCCACGGTCGCGATCCTGCGCCGGCACATCGTCCCCAACACCCTCGGACCCGTCACCGTGGCGGCGACCCTGCTGGTCCCCAAGGTGATCCTGCTGGAGAGCTTCCTCTCCTTCCTCGGGCTCGGCGTGCAGGAACCGTCCACGAGCTGGGGCGCCCTGATCGCCGAGGGCGCACGGGCCATCGAATCCGCCCCCTGGATGCTCGCCGCCCCGGCCGGGTTCCTCGTCGCCACCCTGGTGGCGCTGAACGTGCTGGGCGACGGCCTCGCCGAGGCCCTCGACCCGCGTCTCAGCGCGGATTGGTGAGTCCGGGATAGACCACCCGGACCACGCGCCGCTCTTCCGGGATCTCCGAGACCGGCCGGCCCTTGGCGTCCCGCGCAGGGCCCGCCTCCGCCGGCACGACGTCGCTCGGCCGCAGCCGCCACGGATCGAGGGGCCGCGCCGCCGCGCCGCGTCCCGCTTCGGAGGCGGCGGCGGGCGGGACCCCGAGGGCGGTGAGGGCGATAAGCAGGGCGGAAGACACGCGGGCAGGCATCGGCAGGGCGTCCGGGAGAGCCTGCCGAGTTCAGCGGAGATGACTTAACCTTTGCGTGAAGCTTGGCGGAACCGCCGGGCACCGCGCCGGATTGCCAACAACTGTCGTACAGCACGGTTAACGAGGATTCGATGGCAACCAAGGCTGTGGCGGACCGGGGCAGCGCGAGCGCGGGGACGACGCCGGAGCGGGTCCCGATGGGAACCGTGATCGACACCGACATCTCCGCCCGGCTCGACCGCCTGCCCTGGGGGCGCTTCCACGTCCTCGTCATCGTGGCGCTGGGCATCACCTGGGTGCTCGACGGCCTCGAAGTCACCCTCGCGGGCTCCCTCGTCGGGGCGCTGCGAGCCGAGCCCATGAGCTTCACCGAGTTCGACATCGGGCTCGCGGCGAGTTCCTACCTCGTCGGCGCCGTCACGGGCGCGCTGGGCTTCGGCTGGCTCACCGACCGCATCGGCCGCAAGAAGCTCTTCTTCATCACCCTGGCGCTCTACCTCGCCGCCACCGCCGCCACGGGCCTGTCCTGGAATATCTACAGCTTCTGCCTGTTCCGCTTTCTCACGGGCGCCGGCATCGGTGGCGAATACACGGCCATCAACTCGACGATCCAGGAACTCGTGCCGGCTCGCGTGCGCGGCTGGACCGACCTCGTCATCAACGGCTCGTTCTGGATCGGCGCGGCGATGGGCTCGTTCCTCTCCATCGTGGTGCTGCGCCCGGGCATGATCGACCCGGCCTGGGGCTGGCGCATCGCCTTCTTCGTCGGCGGCGGCATCGGCCTCGTCATCCTCCTCCTGCGCACCTGGATTCCCGAAAGCCCGCGCTGGCTCGCCACCCACGGCTACGTGGCCGAGGCCGACCGCGTGGTCACCGCCATTGAGAAGCGCTTCACCGACGAGGGCCACACCCTGCCGCCCATCGACGAGGGCAAGCGCATGAAGCTCAGGACCCGCAGCCACACCCCCCTCAAGGAGGTGTTCGGCACCATGCTGGTCGGTCACCGCCGGCAGACGTTCGTCGGCCTCGCCCTGATGGTGGCGCAGGCCTTCTTCTACAACGCCCTGTTCTTCACCTACGCGCTGGTGCTGCAGCGGTTCTACAACGTGCCGGGCGACCATGTCGGTTGGTACCTGCTGCCCTTCGCCCTGGGCTCCTTCCTAGGTCCCGTGCTCCTCGGGCGCCTGTTCGACACCATCGGCCGCCGTCCCATGATCGCCTTCACCTACGGCATCTCGGCGGTCCTGCTGGCGATCACCGGCTACCTGTTCAAGATCGACGTGTTCGGCCCGGTGGGCCAGACGGCGGCCTGGATGGTGGTGTTCTTCTTCGCCTCCGCCGCCGCCAGCGCGGCTTACCTCACCGTCGCGGAGACCTTCCCCCTGGAGATCCGGGCCCTGGCCATCGCGGTGTTCTACGCGCTGGGCACCGGCATCGGCGGCGTCTCCGGGCCGCTTCTGTTCGGCGCCCTGGTGGAGACCGGCTCGCGGGACTACGTGCTGGTCGGCTACCTCATCGGCGCGACCCTGATGGCCGTGGCGGCGGTCGTGGGCGGTCTCTTCGGCACGGCGGCTGAGGGGAAATCCCTGGAAGACGTCTCGAAACCTTTGGCGGCCGCCTGATCTTCGGCGATCGAGCCCCGGCAAGGCTCGAAACCACCGGGATTGATCCGTGTCGGTCCGGCACCGACCGGGTCACGCCCATCTCGGGAAGGATCCCATGCGGATCGTCCCCACCGCCCTCTCCCAGGTCCTCGCCGGCGGCTCCCTGGCGTTGGCGCCGGGCAATGCCCGCGCCGAGATCGAGCCCCCCGGGCCGCCGCGCCTGACGATTCCGGGCGTCGTCGGCGAAGGGATCGTCTGGCCCGGCGGCATCGATAATGGGGGCCCGGGTTCGATCGGCACCGTCGCCCCCGGAGCCACTGGGGCCTCCAAGTGCCTCGAACGCGTCCGGCGCGTCCGGTAACGCCGCGTAACCCAGACGCCGATCGCCAGCACCGGCGGCGGCAGCTGAACTCTCAGGGCAGGCGGCGTTCGGCGAAGAAATCCCGCAGCAACCCGGCGGCCTCGGCTTCCCGGAAGCCGCCATAGACCTCCGGACTGTGATGGCAGGTCGGCTGGTTAAAGAAGCGCGGCCCGTTCTCCACGGCACCGCCCTTCGGGTCCGCGGCCGAGAAGTACAGCCGTCGGATCCGCGCGAAGGCGATCGCGGCCGCACACATCGCGCAGGGCTCCAGGGTGACGTAGAGGTCGCATCCGCTCAGGCGTTCGTCGTCGAGGGCCTGGCAGGCGGCCCGGATCGCCAGAATTTCCGCATGGGCGGTCGGATCGCGCAGGGCCCGCGGGCGATTGTGCGCCACGGCGAGGACCACCCCATCCCGCACCACCGCCGCACCCACCGGGACCTCCCCCTCCGCCGCCGCCCGACGTGCCGCCGCGAAGGCGTGGCTGAGGGGGTCGGTGGCGGACGGATCGGTCTCGGGCATGACGGAGTCCTGCGGATCGGCGCCCGATCCCTGGCGCCCGATCCTTGGCGACCGCGACGCTGCTTCGCAATGGGCTGCACCCGAGGAACCCTCGGCACCGTCGGCACGAAAGCCCTGCGACCCCCGGCTGGCGGTTCAGCGACGGCAGGTCGGGCCCGACGGCGGCTTCGTCACCGCCATGGGACATCGCCGCCGTCTTCGCACGCGGATTGTTCGAGCGCGGCGCGCCGATGGAGCCCCCGCACCGAGCAGAAGCCGAAGCCGTTCGTGGAATGGCTTCACGAGGATGTTAAAACCCGGAACATCGCTCGGGCGTGGCCGTTGGGATGGGCAATGCGGCACGGCCGAGACGACGCCGACCGCCAACCCGAAGACGAGGAGCGCACGATGAGCAGCACCACCGACAAGATCAAGGGTCTCGCCAACGAGGCTGTCGGCAACGTCAAGCAGGGCATCGGCAACGTGACCGATAACGACAAGCTGAAGGCCGAGGGCAAGGCCCAGGAGCTGAAGGGCGAGACCCAGAAGACGGTCGGCGATGCCAAGGACGGCGTCAAGAACGCCGCCGACGCGGTCAAGAGCAAGCTCTAAGTCTTTCGACCCCGGATCTCGCATCCGGCGACGATGATCTCGGAAAGGCGGCGCGAGCCGCCTTTTCGCATGTTTGGGGACCGCATCCACCGAACCCGCGGCCCTTGCGCGCGGGATCACTCGCAACAACGCGCCCGCTCTGTTATGGGGCAGGCATGACCGACAAGACTGACGATACGATGGGCAAGTCTGAGGACGTGCCTGCCAAGACCTCCCGTTCGAAGCCCAAGGCTTCGGCAAACCCGTCGAGCAAGACCGTGGCGGTGTCCACCCAGACCGCGCCAGCGAAGGCCCGCGCGTCCGCGCCCGCCGCAGGGGCGGCCGAGGAGGCGGCGAGCCAGCCCGCCAAGGCGGTGAAGGCGGCCAAGGCCGCGAAGGCCGAGCCTGAGACGGCGAACGCCGCCAAGACGGGTGCGGGCAAGGCCGGCGCTGGCAAGACGGCGACCGCGACGGCTTCGGACACCCCGGCGTCCGGTGCGACGCCTTCGAAAGCGAAGTCCGCGAAGCCGGCCGCGTCCGAGGAGACGCTCGCGGCGGAGACCGTGACGTCCAAGGCCCCGAAGGCAGCCTCCGCCAAGCCGAAGGCTGAGACGGGCAAGCCTGCGACGGCCTATGCCGCGTCGGCCAAGGCTGCGGCGGGCGCCGAACCCGTCGACACCGCCAAGCCGAAAGCCGCGAAAGCCAAGCCGGCCAAGGCCGAGGCGTCTCAGGACGTCTCGAAGGAGGCCTCCACCGTAGCGCCCGAGGCCGCGAGCGCGGTGGCGGAGCCGTCCGCGGCCAAGCCTAGGACGGCCAAGCCCACGACGGCTAAGCCCACGACGGCGAAGCCCTCCAAGGCCAAGGCACCCGAAGCCGCGCCGAGCGAGGCTGTCGCCGCCGAGCCTCCCGCGCCCGCGGCGGACGCGTCCGTCGCCAGGCCGGCGGTCGAAGCTGCGCCCAAGCGCGCCAAGGCGACGCCGGCCGAGGCGGCGGCGCCGCAGGCCGCCGCCACGACCTCTTCCGAGTCGAAGGCCCCGGCCGGGTCCTGGGCTCCGGCGACCGATGCCGGCATTCCCGGCCCTTCGGCCGAGGAGAAGCCGAAGGTCCGGCACGCCGCCATGCCCCGCGGCGGCGACGCGCCCCTGCGCCGCAAGACCGCCATGGCAACGACCGCCGTGGCGAAGGCCGCCCAGCCGGGGACCGCGGCCGCCGCGTCCGGCGGTCCCGCCCGCGACGAGGGCACGCCCGAGGGCGACCGCATCGCCAAGGCCATCGCCCGCGCGGGCATCGCCTCGCGCCGGGATGCCGAGGCGATGATCGAGCAGGGCCGGGTCACCCTCAACGGGCGGGTCCTGACCTCGCCGGCGATGAACGTGACCCCCGATGACCGGATTACCGTCGACGGCGAGCCGCTGCCGGCCCGTGAGCGCACGCGCCTGTGGATCTACCACAAGCCCCGCGGCCTCGTGACCACGGCGCGCGACCCGGAAGGCCGCCAGACCGTCTTCGACAACCTGCCCGAGGACCTGCCCCGCGTCGTCGCCATCGGCCGCCTCGACATCAACACCGAGGGGCTGCTGCTCCTCACCAACGATGGCGGCCTCGCCAAGGTCGTGGCCCATCCGGATACCGGCTGGCTGCGGCGCTACCGCGTGCGCGCCCATGGCGACACCACCCAGGCCGAGCTCGACAAGCTGCGCCGGGGCGTGACCATCGACGGCATGGATTACGGTCCGGTGGAGGCGACCCTCGACCGGGCGTCCGGCGACAACCTCTGGATCACCCTCGGCCTGCGCGAGGGCAAGAACCGCGAGGTCAAGCGCATCCTCGAGCATCTCGGGCTCGCGGTGAACCGGCTGATCCGCCTCTCGTTCGGGCCGTTCCAGCTCGGCGACCTCGAAGCGGGCCTGGCGGAGGAGATCCGCACCAAGGTGCTGAAAGAACAGCTCGGTCCGGCCCTCTCGGAACAGGCCGGCGTCGATTTCGAGAGCCCGGTGCGCGAGCCGATCGCGCCCTTCGGCTCGCCGAAACAGCAGGCCAAGCAGCAGGCCAAGCAGCCCGCCCGAAGCGCCTCGGCCGCCCAGCGCCGCGACACCCGGGGCACCGACGACGAGGGGCCGCGCGGCGGCGGCCGCCCGATGGCGCCGGCCAAGCCCGCCCGCGTGCCCACCGGCGGCAACAGCGCCGGTCCGCGCCGCTCCGTCTGGCGCGCCGAGGACGAGGCCAAAACTGAGGATGGGACCCGGCGGGTCAAGATCCCGCGCCGGGGAGCCGACCCGAAGGTCGAGCGCGAGACGGCCGCCGCCCGGGGACGCGAGCGCGTCGGCGCCATCAGCACCGGCGAGCGCCGTGTCCTCGTGGAGCGCCTGAAGTCGAGCCCGCAGGAACCGGCCGCCGAGCCGCATCGCCGCGACAGCGCCGTGCGCCGTCGCGGGGACGAGGCCGCCCCCCGCGAGGGCCGCTTCCCCCGCGCCGAGGCCCAGGGCCGCCCGTTCCGGCAGGCCGACGACCGTGCCTCGGAGTCTCGCCCCGCCGGTGACCGGCCCGCTCGCGGCTTCGGCGGCGAAGGCCGGCCGCCGCGCCGGGACGACGACCGTCCGCGCGGGAACTTCCGCTCGCAGGACGGTGCCGAGCGCCGTGGTCCCCCGCGCGGCAGCGAGGACCGCCCCCGCGGCCCCTTCCGCGGCAACGCGAATCGCGCCGAGGGCGGCGACGACCGTGGCGCCCGTCCGGCCTCCCGCGGCGCGCCGGCCCGGGACGACCGCCGCGATGGCTTCCGGGGCGACAAGCCCAGCGGCTTCCGTGGCAACGACCGCCCCGGCGGCGACCGTGGCGGCTTCAAGGGCACCCGCCCGGACAGCGAGCGCGGTGGCTACAAGGGCGCTCGCCCGGACGGCGACCGTGGCGGCTTCAAGGGCACTCGCCCGGACGGCGAGCGCGGTGGCTTCAAGGGGGCCGGCAAGCCCGGCGGCGGTTTCAAGGCCGGTGGCAAACCCGGCGGTTTCAGCAAGCCCGGTGGCAAGCCGGGTGGTTTCAGCCGCGGCGGCTCCGGTGGCGGCAAGCCCGGCGGCGCCCGTCCGCCCCGCGGTGGCGGCCGGTGAGGATCGTCGGCGGCGATCACCGCGGTCGCCGCCTCGCAACCCCGAAGACCGACGCGATCCGGCCCACCTCGGACCGGCTCCGCGAGGCACTCTTCAACGTCCTCGCGCACGCCTATGACGACGCCGTCGCCGGGGCCCGGGTCCTCGACCTGTTCGCCGGCACCGGGGCGTTGAGCTTCGAAGCCCTGTCGCGCGGTGCGGCCTACGCCCTCCTGGTCGACGAGGGCGCCGAGGCCCGCGCTCTGATTCGGGAGAACATCGAATCCTTCGGTGCCGAAGGGGCGACCCGCCTGTTCCGGCGCGACGCCACCCGACTCGGCCCAGCCGGTACCAGCGGTACCTTCTCCCTCGTGTTCTGCGACCCGCCCTACCACCGCGACCTCGCTCCGGCCGCCCTGGCCAGCGCGGCCACCGGCGGCTGGCTCGCTCCCGGCGCCCTCGCGGTCGTCGAGGAATCCGCGAGTGTCCACGTCGCCCTGCCGCCCGGGTTCACCGAGCTGGAGCGCCGGGTCTACGGCGACACCGCCCTCGCCTACGCGCGCTACGCCGCCTGACGCGCGACCTCGACGCGAGCTGCGTGGTATACCGGCGCGACCGACGCGCGCGCGGCGGACCCCCGCGGCACCCGGGCGCGTTCCTCCGGTATGGTCCTCGCCGAACCCCGAACCGACGCCGCCGAGATCGATCCGGTCGCGTCCGAGCCCGCCTCCGACCCGCGCCCGTCCCGCCTCTGGCGACCGCGCCGCGTCCTCGTCACCCCGGCTGCCCTGGAGCACGCGCACGGCCGCGCGATGGTGGCTCGCGCCGAGGCCCTCGGGTTACCGGTCGAGCGCTTGGCTGCCAACCGTCTGACGGGCTTACGAAATCCGGACCCACGGATCGCGTATCGCGAGGCGAAGGCGACCCTCGCCATCGTCGTCGCCCCACCGACCAAGCTGAAACTCCAGCCGATTCCCCCGAGCGCCGACTGGCGCTTCGACCTCGCCGAGGGCTGCCCGGCCCATTGCCAGTACTGCTATCTGGCGGGCTCTCTCTCGGGCCCCCCGGTGACACGGGCCTACGCGAACCTCGACGCCATCCTCGACAACCTGCCGGCCTATCTCGGCCAGGGCGCCATCACCTCGACCCAGGCTGACCGCGCCCAGGAAGGCACCACCTTCGAGGCCTCGTGCTACACCGATCCCCTCGGCATCGAACATCTCACCGGCTCGCTCTCGGCCGCCATCACCCGCTTCGGCGCCTGGGACGCACCGGTCCAACTTCGCTTCACCACCAAGTTCGCGGCCGTGCAGCCCTTGCTCGGCCTTGCGCACAACCGGCGTACCCGCATCCGGTTCTCCGTGAATGCGCGCTCGGCCGCTCGCTACGAGGGGGGAACGGCGAGTTTGGATGCGCGCCTGGCGGCCCTCCGGGAGGTCGCGGAGGTTGGCTATCCGGTCGGCCTCACCATCGCGCCGATCCTGCCGGTCCCGAACTGGCGGGACGCTTATGCCGGCTTGATACGGGATGTCGCCGGGGCGCTGTCGGGCGTGAAAAGCATTGATCTCACCGTTGAACTCATCACCCATCGCTTCACGCCTGGTTCGAAGAGCGTTCTGCAAGGGTGGTATCCCGGTTCGGATCTCCCGATGACGGAGACGGAACGAAGTCGCAAGCTGACGAAATTCGGATCGGTGAAGTACGTCTTTCCGCGAGATATGATGCAGTCCATGCGTTCTTGGCTGACGGGAGAGATCCAGCGCACCTTGCCGGCTCGTATCCTTTACTGGACGTGAGATAATATCCTGCCTTCAATTCGGTCGGCCTTCATCGAAGCGACTTCGTGCCTCCTGGATTGCCGGAAGATTCGAGAATGCCCAGGCCCCCAGGGCCTGAACGGGGACCTGCAGGGATCGCCCGAGATCCGTAAGTTCATACTCCACCCGGGGCGGAATGGTGGGATACACGGTCCGGGAGACCAAGCCGTCGCGCTCGAGGCCTCGGAGGGTGAAGGTCAGCATCCGCTGCGAGACGCCCCCGACCAGGCGCTTCAGTTCGTTGAAGCGCCGCGGCCCATCCGTCAGCATCATCACCACGAGGATCGACCACTTGTCGCCGATCCGCGACAGGACTGTGCCGACGACCCGGCAATCGCCCAGGGTGTGCTGTGCGGTCGTCGCGGTTCCCTCGTTGTGCCCCAGTTCCACGAATGTGCCTCCTTGCGCGGGAGCGCATCTGGTTCTCTATACCGCCTCGGTACACTTCTGATACCGGGGATCGAAGATGAAACTTCTGCACGTCGACGGAAGCATTCTGGGGGACCATTCAGTCAGCCGCGCGGTTTCGGCCGCGATCGTCACGCATCTGACGGCGGGGACACCGGGCCTCGACGTCACCTACCGCGATCTCGCCGCGACGCCGATTCCGCACCTCTCGGGTGCCTACCTGGCAGGCCACCAGCCGAACGCGACGAACACCCCTGATATCCAGCACGACGTCGAGCTCGGCCGTTCCGTCCTTGCCGAATTCCTCGCCGCCGACATCGTGGTGATCGGCGCGCCTCTGTACAACTTCACGATCTCGTCGCAGCTGAAGGCCTGGATCGATCGTATCCTCGTGGCGGGCCAGACCTTCCAGTACACCGAGAGCGGCGCCGTCGGCCTCGTTCCGCAGAAGCGGGTCATCGTGGCCGTTGCTCGGGGCGGTCTTTACGGAGCGGGAACACCGAACGCGGCGGCGGAGCATGCCGAGACCTACCTGCGCGTGGTTCTGGGTTTCATCGGCATCACGAACCCGGAGATCATCGTCGCCGAGGGCATCGCACTCGGTCCGGACGCTCGCCAGAAGGCCCTCGACGGTGCTCTGAAGGCCGCCTCCGACCTGCCGGCGGCCTAGCGCCGTCCGAAGAGCCGCTCGATGTCGTGGAGCTTCAACTCCACGAAGGTCGGGCGGCCATGGTTGCAGGTGCCGGCGAGCGGCGTCGCTTCCATCTCGCGCAGGAGCGCGTTCATTTCCTCTGGGTGCAGGCGCCGGCCCGCTCGGATCGAGCCGTGGCAACTCATCCGCGACAGGATCGCGTCCAGGCGTCGGCCGAGGGGGCCTGCACCCGCATCGGTGCCATCGGGGCTTTCGTCTTCGAGACCACTCTGGCTGAGCGCATCGAGGATATCGGTGACGAGGGTCCGGATCGAGGCGCCAGCGAGAGCGGCCGGTACCTCCCGCACGAGGACGGCGCCCGAGCCGAACGGCTCGAGCGTCAGGCCCAGGCGGTCGAGATCGGGGGCCGCGGCGACGAGGCGCTCCGCCTCGCCGGGAGCCATCTCCACCACGTCGGGAATCAGCAGACCCTGACGGGCGATGCCGCCCCGTGCGCGTTCGCGTTTCAGCCGTTCGTAGACCAGACGCTCGTGAGCGGCATGCTGATCGACGAGGACGAGACCATCGGCCGTCTGGGCGACGATGTAGGTCTCGTGCAACTGAGCCCGCGCCGCTCCAAGGGGGTGCACCTGTTCGTCCGCTGGCTCCACCCCTGGGCGCAGATCCGCCGCCGGGGGGGCGAAATCATGCGCGAAGCGGGCCTGGGGCGCCTCGGCCAATCCGGCGAGCACCGGCGAGCGCGGAACCGCCTGGCGGTAGGGATAGGGCGCAGCAATGGACGGCACCGAGCCCGGTCGGTTCAGTGAGGGGATCGGATAGGTACTGATGCCCGAATGAACGGCGAGACCGGTCGGCCGCAAGGCGTCCAACGTGCGGGCAGCGCCCGTGGTGGAGCCGCGCAGGCCGGCTTGACGGAGGGTCTCGTGGATCGCACTGACGATCAGGCTCCGGACCAGGCCGGGATCGCGAAAGCGGACTTCGGTTTTGGCCGGGTGCACGTTCACGTCCACCAGCGACGGATCGCACAGGATCGCCAGAGCCAGGACCGGGTGGCGGTCGGAACTCATGGTATCGGCATAAGCGCCCCGCACGGCGCCGAGCAGTAGGCGGTCACGGACCGGCCGGCCATTGACGGTGAAGTGGATCTGGCTGGCAGCGCCCCGATGGAAGCTCGGCAGGCCGATATTACCCGCAAGCGCGAAGCCCTCGCGGGCCATGTCGAGGGCTAGCGAGTTCGATCCGAAATCGGTGCCGAAGATCCCAGTCAGGCGCCGGAGGGTTGCGGAAGAACCCGTTTCTGTCTCGGCCGGGAAAATGAGCGGCGTCCCACTTTCCGATCGCAGGACAAGTCGGATTTCGGGCTGCGCCACCGCGAGCCGGCGCAGGATGTCGCCGATCGCCGCCGTTTCGGCCCGGTCGGACTTCAGGAATTTCAGTCGCGCAGGTGTGGCCGCGAACAGATCGGACACCTCAATGCGTGTGCCGCGCGCGCTCGGTGCCGGGCGGACTTCGCCCTTGATGCCCGCATCGACCGTAAGGGTGACACCCGTTTCGGCCTTGGCCGTGCGACTAGTAAGAGTCAGGCGCGCGACCGCGCCGATGGAGGGTAGGGCCTCGCCACGAAAGCCCAGCGTTTCGATGCGGGTAAGGTCTCCCCCTGGAAGCTTCGAGGTGGCGTGTCGCTCTACGGCGAGCGCAAGATCATCTGCATCCATGCCCGCGCCGTCATCGACCACGCGGATCAAGCGTCGGCCGCCTCCTTCGATCGTGACCTCGATACTGCGTGCGCCAGCATCGATCGCGTTCTCGACGAGTTCCTTGACCGCTGAGGCAGGCCGCTCAACGACCTCGCCCGCAGCGATACGGTCGACGAGGATCGGATCGAGGCGACGGACGGGGCGAGGTGGCGTGGACATGCGGAGGAAACTATAGGTGCCCTCGGACACAGCCGAAAGGCCATGATGGAAACGTTGGTTCGTGCCACACCCGCTGCCGATTCGACGCACGCTCACGAGGGTGACGACAAGATCGACGGTATGAAGATCTTACGGTTCTCTTTCGAGGGGCTTGTCCGCGCGTGAAGGCCAAGCTGCAGCGCTGCCGCACCGTATGGGGACGGACCGAACAGCGCGATACACTTCCGGGACTGCGTGCGGTGACCAACGCCGTGTATCAGCCGGCGACCCCGGACGGGAGTTGGGCGCTGTGCGATGCTGATGGCACCATCATCGAATTTGGCGCCAATCCCATGCTGACGGACGTCGTGGACGAGGCGGACGATCGCCCGACTCTCTTCATCGGTCCGCTGATCACCCATTACGGCCATTTCCTCCTCGGCACCTTCGCGCGCCTCTGGCCACTCCTCACCTGGAGGGGACCGAAGCCGCGCCTCCTCTGCTACGCTGAAGGACCTCTGGATGCGCTGCACGCGAAATGGGCGACGCTACCGTTTCTCGCCGACATTCTCGCCCGCTTCGATCTGACCATTGCAGACCTCGTGACCTTCCAGAACGTGACGCGGATCCCGAATCTGCTGGTTCCGGAGCCGAGCGTGAAGGAGCAGGACTTCACCCATGCGATCTACGGCACGCTCACGCACTATACCGGCGAGGCGTTCTACGACCCAGTCGCTGTCGATCGGGAAACGCGGCCGGTCTACCTGTCGAAAGCAAGATTGGCATCGGGGATCTCGCGCCTGCGCAACGAGGATGTGCTGTGCGAGCGTCTGGCGCGGCAGGGGGTGGACATCGTTTTCCCGGAGACCCTGCGGTTTCCTGAGTTGGTTCGTCTGCTTTCGGAGCGGAAAATGGTTCTTGGAACGGCAGGCTCGGCGTTTCACACGGCCGTCTTCGCGGCGCCGAACCGCCGGATCCTCGCGTTGAACTGGACGCCTCCGGTCCACGCCAACTATCCCCTGCTTGATGCGCTCAATGGCACGCAGGCGCGGTACTACTTCGTTCCGGGGAGCATGATCGAAGAGGAGCCCGGCTTCCATTTCGGGTGGTCGATCCCGGACCCACAAGCGGTCGCGGCCGAGATGCTGGAGCGCGCGCATGCCTTCGACAGCCTCGAGGACCGCGATGCCGCCGAGGACACGGCGCGATGGCGATCCAAGTGGATCCCGGGCTGGAAACCGATTCAGCGCTGGCTCGAGCGCCGCCTCTAAGGCTCAGGCGACGCCTGAGCGGAGCAGATCGTGGTAGTGCACGAGCCCGACCGGGCGGTCGTCCTCGACGACGATCAGCGCCGTGATCTTCATCGATTCCTGGATTTCCAGGGCCTTCGCGAGCAACGTTTCGGGGGCGACCGTCCGTGGCTTGCCGCTCATCAGCGCCTCGACCGCGAGGCTATCGAGATCGGTGCGGAAGACGTTGCGGCGCAGATCGCCGTCCGTGAGGATCCCCGCGAGGCGTCCCTCGGCGTCCACCACGACCACCGAGCCGAACCCCTTCGCATCGATCTCGGCGATGGCCGCGCGCATCGGGGTCCCGCATGGGACCACCGGCAACTGAGATCCGGTATGCATCACCTCGCGAACCTGACGCAGCGAGGCCCCGAGGCGACCGCCCGGGTGATAGATGCTGAATTCCCGCGCGGAGAAGCCGCGTGCTTCGAGGAGCGCAATGGAGAGCGCATCGCCGAGCGCGAGCTGCATTGCCGTGGACGTCGTCGGGGCCAAGCCATTCGGGCAGGCCTCGCGCGCCTTCGGGAGGGTGAGGCAGATGTCGGCTTCGCGGCCCAGAGTCGACGTGCTGCTCGACGTGATGGCGATCAGGCCGACGCGGTAGCGACGGGCATAACCGATGATGTCGGCCAACTCCGTCGTCTCGCCCGACCAGGACAGTGCCACCACGACGTCTTCGGGCTGTATCATGCCCAGATCGCCATGGCTGGCCTCGGCGGGGTGAACGTACAGGGCGGGCGTCCCGGTCGAGGCCAGCGTCGCAGCGATCTTGCGACCGATATGGCCCGATTTGCCCATGCCCGTGAGGATGGCGCGTCCCTTGGCGCGGGCGATGCGCGACACCGCATCGGTGAACGCCGCGCCGAGCCCATTGCCGATGGACTCCATCAAGCAGGCGAGCCCATCGCGTTCGGTCTCGATCGTCCGCAGGGCGGAGGCGACCGCCGGCGAGAGCGTCGAATCCGCGGGGATCGAGGCGGGGCGCAAGGCCTGGGCGCTGTCTGCTGGAGCCATACTGCCCCGTATCCTTCTCGTGAGATCGCGTGCGCGTGCGGCGCCACGGTCGTCCGCCTATGGACAGGGATTGTGGTCGGATGGCGACCCCTTGGCCTTGCCCGATGTGTCCCGCTCCGCGTTGACGCCCCATTAACCGTGCCGGTTGTAGGCCTGTTAACCATGAGGTCGGGGCGTCTTCCCTTGAAAGACGGTCTGGCGTCGTCCGTCTCGCGCATCCGCAGGCGGCCCAGGTCTCGAAGCGCCGTCTTCGGCGTCAAGGTCAGCGGAAAGACGTCGATCCGTGACATGCGCAGGGCCGATCGCAGGATGGCAGAGCCAAGGTCTTCGTGGCTTTGCCCTGATCGCTGCCCTCACGCTTCCGTCCCTTGCCCGGGCTCAGGCGCTTCCCTCCGGTGCGCCCGATAGTACCTTCGGAGCGCCGGCCGTGGGCGACGTCCTGCCGCTGGGCGCGGGCCTGCGGGGCAGTGCCGTCTCGGGCAGCGGGGTTCTTAACAGCAACGGCTCTGCGACCGGCGGAGAGACGTCAGGCAGCGGAGGACTGGCCACCCGTGCGCTGGCCGGAAGCCGATCCGGCAGCGCCCTCGCCTCCGGCGGGACGAATGGGCCCAACAATCGCGGACTGACGAATCTCCTGCGGCTCAGGGCGATCCCGCCGCGCCGCTTCGGGAGCGCGACGGTCCGGCCGGTCCGATCGATCACGCAAGTGCCGCCTTACGATCTGCGTCTCACGCCGGTGGTGCGCAATGCCGTGAGCGGCGTTCCGTTGCCGACGGTGCTGCCGCTCGCTGGTGTCCAGACGCCGGGATTCTTTCTCTCGACGGCCCTTCGGCGGCCGATCACCATCGACGAGGCCTACGCGCCGCTCGGGATCAAGGTCGGCACCTTCACGATCCTGCCTGCGATCCAGCAGAGCATCGGCTATGACACCAACCCCGACCAGATCACGAATCGGCTGGCCAAGCCGTCGCTGGCGCTGCGGACCGATGGCGAATTGAGCTTCCGGAGCGACTGGTCGTCGAGCGAGCTCACCGGCGACCTGCGGGGGGGCTACGTCGATTATCCGGACAATCAGGGGGCCAGCCGACCGAACGGAGCCGGCGTGACGCGGCTGCGGATCGACGCGAACCGCGACACGCGGATCGAGGTCGAAGGCCGATTTCTCCTGGAAACACAACGCACTGGCACGCCGGACCTGGCGGCCGCGACGGCGACCCGGCCGCTGATCGCGAGCTATGGCACGACGGTCGGCGTCTCCGAGCGCTTCAACCGGGTCCAGGTTTCGCTGCGGGGGTTGCTCGACCGCTCGGAGTTCGAGGATGCGCAGCTCTCGGATGGCACCATCCTGCGCCAGAGCGATCGCAACCTGAACCAGTATGGCCTGCAACTTCGGGCCGGATACGAGATCTCGCCCGTCATCACGCCCTTCGTCGATGTCCTGGCCGACACGCGCGTCTACGATCTACGCGTCGACTCCTCGGGAATACGGCGCGATTCCGATGGCATCACTCTCTCGGGCGGCGCGTCGTTTGCCCTGACCCGCTTCGTCACCGGGGAAATCTCGGCGGGACTTCAGCACCGCAGCTATGTCGACCCGGCCCTGCGCGATCTGACGGCGCCCGTCATCACCGCGGCGCTGATCTGGAGCGCAAGTCCGCTCACCACGGTCCGCCTGAATGGAGCGACGGGCATCGTCGAGACATCGGTGCCCGGTTCGAGCGGTGTCCTGACACAAACCGCGACGCTGGAAGTCCAGCACGATCTCCTGCGCAATCTCTCGCTGACCGGCGGCATCAGCTACCTGTCGAACGACTATGACCGGGTGAACATCACCGAGCGCGGATTCTCGGCGACGGCGCGGATCGACTATCGCTTCAACCGCTGGCTGGCGATGCGCGGGAGCTACATCTACCAGCGCCTCGACAGCACCTCGTCCGGTTCAAGCTTCCACGCGAACACGTTCCTGCTCGGCCTGCGCGTCAATCCGTGACGCGCGAACCCGCTTTTTCGTCGCGGTATACCAAGAGGGTCGTGTCGAGGTCGCGCGGGTTTCAGCGCACCATCGCCAGCGACGCGCCGGATTTCGACAGCGCGCCGTCGAGGGCCCCGCCACCCTGACGCAGCCGGGCCGCGACGGTGCCGCCGGGCTGGTAGAGGTAGACCTCGCCGTCGCGGTAATCCCAGGCGGTGACCTTGGAGAGGTCCTTGTTCGGGCAGCCGGAGGCGCTGGCCTTGTAGAGGTCCAGGGCCGGAGCGCTCGACAGGGAGACCTTGCAGCTCGCGCCGGTGGCGTCCTTGGCATTCCAGGTGCCGACGACGGACGAGCGGCCGCCCGCCACGACCGGCGGCGGAGCCGGGGCGACGGGGGGCGCCTCCGGGGCGATCACCGGGGTCGAGGGGGCGACGGCCACGGTGGCGCCCACCGGGGGCGGCAGGTCCGCCGGGGCGGCGGTGGCGCCCGGCGGCGGGGCCAGCGGCTCCGAGGTGACCGGGCCGGACGGCATGGCGGGGACGACCGGCTCCAGGGCCGCCTGGGGGCCGGGGGCGATCCGGCCGCGCGTGGGACCCTCGAGGCGCTGGGAGGCACAGGCGCCGAGGCTGGCGGCGAGCGCGAGGACGGCGGCTGTCGACAGGAGCGAACGCGGCATCGATGTCATGTTCCGAGCAGGTGCGGATGGGGAGCCCGGGGGCTCCTCGTTTCGGCCTGCGTCACCGGCAATTGCGCTGGCGGCAAGGCGCCGGGCGCGGGCGGTAAGGGATTTGCCGGGACCGCTCGATCTTTCGCGGCGGGTGTGGCGTTCGTGCCTCAGGGGATGGGGCCGACCCCCGGCTCCGTCGCGCCGGCCTGCCGCGCGGGCATCCGCCGGCGTTCCGCCAGGACGAGGGGCCGAGCGGAATCCAACCCCGGCGCGAGGATCGGCGAATCGCGCTCGGTATCGCATTCCGGACGAAAGTGTGGCGACACAGGATCGGCAGTCTTGCGGCGAAGGTTCGGCAGATTCCGCGAATAAAGGCGCGCCGGATACAAGCATGTGTCCAGTTTCGGCACAATCCCGCCTCAGAAACGCCGAGTCGACCGGGTCGGATAGCCCCGTGACGGACGGCGCAAGTCGCGCGCCCGTCATCCGCGCCCTGGGGCCGGACCGAAGGCCCGGCACGCGCGCCGGCCCATGCAGGAGATGGAGCCGACCATGGCGGAAGCTGCCGAGCGTTCCATGTCGACCCGACCCGGTCGCGCCGCCCGAGGCCTGGGCCTCGCGGCCCTCCTCCTCGGCGGCGGTATCGCGGGTTTCGTCGCGTGGTCCCGTCCGCCGGCCGCGATCCCGACCATCGCCGCCGTCACGCCGGTGGACCCGCCGGCAGCGGCCCCGGTCGGTGCCGACAGGTCTGCCGACTCCGCCGCCGCGACGTCCGTCGACCCGGCGCCCGAAGTCCCGGCGCCCGTGGCACCCGAAGTCCCGGCGCCCGCGAGCGTCGCCGAAGCCACGACAGCAACCCCCGAGGCCGCGCCCGAGACCGCGCCCACGGCTATGGCGGAGCCGGCCACGGCCCAGCCGCCCCTCGTGGCGCGGTGGGTGCCGCTGCCGGTGCCGCGGCCCCCGGAATTTCGCGCCGGGCGCCTCTCCGCACGGTCGACCCGCGCGGCGCCCGCCCGGACCGCCAGCGCGGCGCCGCCCCCGGAGGACACCCGCTCCTTCATCGAGAAGCTCTTCGGCGTCGAGAGTTCCGAGCCGCCGCGGCTCGCCTACGCGGCCCTGGAGACCAAACCCGTCGACGACGTCTTCCGGCGCGCCCTCAGCGCCGTGCCGACCAGCCCGACCGGCGGCGTCGCGGTCTACGATATTCGCGCCAAGGTCGTGATCCTCCCGAACGGGGAGAAGCTCGAGGCGCATTCGGGGCTGGGCGAGAGCATGGACAATCCCGGCCACACGCATGTGCGGATGAGGGGGCCGACCCCCCTCGGCACCTACGACATCCGCGAGCGCGAGCAGCCGTTCCACGGCGTCCGCGCCCTGCGTCTCACCCCCGTCGGAGGCCCGGAGGCCATCCACGGTCGGGTCGGCCTCCTCGCGCACACCTATATGCTGGGTGCGAGCGGCGCTTCGAACGGCTGCGTCTCGTTCCGCGACTACGACAAGTTCCTGCAGGCGTACCTGCGCGGCGAGGTCCAGCGCCTCGTCGTGGTCGCGGGCGGCTAGGGGCCTCACGGCCACTCGTCACGGGGCTGCGGTCCGGGATCGCGTCGGGCGCATCGGCGCCGTCGAGATCCCTTCGCGGAGGCCGTGCGTCGCGGTCCCGGCTGAGACCGCGTGGAAAGATCTGTCCCAGGACTCATCCGCATTCGGCGCGTTTCGCATGCTGTTCGCGTGTCTTCGCGCGTCGGCAGGCGCGCCCGCCCCCGATGGGGTCCAGGGTCTCGTCGGTGTTCGGGATTGGTACGACACGCCGACGACGCTCGGCGGGTCGTCTGCGCGTCGCCGCGGCGTCCCGGCTGGGAAGGGGTGTCGCCGTGCGCGCAACGACACCATGTCGAAGACTTGCGCAATACTTTCGCATTAATACTGCAAAATATACAACAAATGCTGCTTTCGGGATGGTGTTGGCCGATGAATTCCTGATAAGGCGATTGATGGATTGGTCGAATGAACCGGTGAGAGGCTGAGGATGCGGCGGCGTACATTCGTGGCGGGTCTCGCCGGGTTCATCGGGTCCCGGCCCGCGTCGGCGCAGATGCGGCACGACATGGGCACGATGGCGGGCCAGGGTGCACTTCGCGCCCCGACGCCGGCGGCGCCTGTCCTGCCCCAGGGGCAACCGCTGCGCGACCTGCCGCGCCTGCCGAACCAGTCCACCGTTCCCGGCCGCTTCAGCGCGACGATCACGGCCGGCCCGGGCGTCGTGCGCTACGCGGAGGGTCTCGAGACGCCGGTGCTGCTCTACAACGGCGTCCAGCCCGTGATCGAGGCGACGGAGGGCGACCGGATCGCGATCCGGTTCCGGAACGGCGTTCCGGGACAGCCCTCCACGATCCACTGGCACGGGATGCCGGTCCCGTCCGATCAGGACGGCAACCCGATGAACCCGGTCGCGCCGGGGGACGAGCGCGTCTACGCCTTCGATCTCCCCGAGGGCAGCGCGGCGACCTACTGGTTTCACCCGCACCCGCACGGCTTCACCGCCGAGCAGGTCTATCGCGGCCTGGCGGGCCTGTTCCTCGTCAAGCCGAAGGTCGATCCCATTCCGGCCGCCTACGGCGACACCGTCCTGATGCTCACCGATCTGCGGATCGCCGCCGATGGAACGATGCCCCGGAGCACCATGGCCGACGCCATGAACGGACGCGTCGGCGACCATGTGCTGGTCAACGGGCAGAAGAACCCGGTCCTGTCCGTAGCGCCGGGGGAGAAGCGCCGCATCCGCCTCGTCAACGCGACGAATGCCCGGTTCCTGCGCCTTGGCTTCGAGGGCGCGCGCATGCTCCTCGTCGGCACCGATGGCGGCTTGGTGGAGACGCCGGTTCCGGTCGACGCCGTGCTGATCACGCCGGGCGAGCGCGTGGAACTCATCGTCACCTTCGACCGGCCCGGGGAGGCCCGGCTGACGACGCGCCCCTATGCGCGAGGCTGGATGGGGCCGGGTGAGCCGAAGGAGGCCGGCCTCGTCCTGCTGACGGCCCGGGTGTCGGGCCAGCCGGCCGCCGCCTCCCCGCCCCTGCCGCCGGTCCTGAACCGGATCGCACCGCTCGGCGAGCCGGTCGTCTCCCGGCGCTTCGTCTTCACGGAAGCCATGACGCAGGGCAGCGGCCGGGATGGCTCGAAGGGCATGGCGGGCATGGGTGGCATGGCGGGCATGGGAGGCATGGCGGGTATGGACGGCATGGCGGGTATGGACCGGGGCGCGACGGCGCCGCCCGGACCCGCATCGGCCGCGCCGTCCGGCGGCATGGCGATGCGATTCCTGATCAACGGCCGGAGCTTCGAGATGGGCCGCATCGACGAGGTCTCGAAGGTCGGCCAGGTCGAAACCTGGAGCATCGTCAACGAGACGGACATGGACCATCCGTTCCACGTCCACGGGACCCAGTTCCAGATCGTGGACATCGCGAAGGGCGGCGCGGTCCGGACGCCGGAATTCCGCTCCTGGAAGGACACGGTCAACGTCGCGGCCGGCGAGACGGTCCGCATCCGCCTGCGCCAGGACATGGCGGGGCCGCGCATGTACCACTGCCACATCCTCGAACACGAGGATCTCGGCATGATGGGAACGCTCGACGTCCGGGCCTGAGCCGGGCCGGATGCCGGCGCGGCTGCGGGACGGACCGTCGCGCAGCCGGCGCCGGGCCGAGGTCAGGCGGCCCGGATGGCGTCGAGGAAGGTCTCGACCTCGCGCTGGACGGCCACGGCCTGGGTCGAGAGTTCCCCGGCCGCCATCATCACCTGCTGGGCGGCGCTGCCGGTCTCGCCGGCCGAGGCCAGCACCCGGGCCACGTTCGCCGAGACGTCCTCCGTCCCGTGGGCGGCCTCGATGGCGTTGCGCGAGATTTCTCCGGTTGCCGCCGTCTGCTCGATCACGGTCGCGGCGATCGTTTCCGTGATGCTGTTGACCGACCCGATGGTCTGGCCGATCTGGCGGATCGCGGTGACGGCCTGGGCGGTGGCCTGCTGGATCGCCGCGATGTGTCCGCCGATCTCGTTCGTGGCGCGCGCCGTCTGGCCGGCCAGTTCCTTGACCTCCGTGGCGACGACGGCGAAGCCGCGTCCGGCCTCCCCGGCCCGCGCCGCCTCGATGGTGGCGTTCAGGGCCAGCAGGTTGGTCTGGCCCGCGATGCTGGAGATCATCGTCACGGCTTCGCCGATCTGCTCGGCGGCGGCCGACAGGCTGGCCATGGCCACATCGGTCGCCTGGGCCTCCCGCGTCGCCGCGGCCGCGACCGTGTTCGACTGCTTCACCTGACGCTCGATCTCGCGCAGCGAGGCCACCATCTCCTCCGCCGCCGAGGCGACCGTCTGCACGTTCGCGGAGGTCTGCTCGGCGGCCGCACTGGAGGCCTGGGCCTGATGACTCGTCGCGTCGGCCACGCCCGTCATGGAGCGGGCGGTGGCGTCGAGTTCGGTGGAGGCCGCGGTGACGACCCCCACGGCGGCGCCGATCGTCCGTTCGAACCCCTTGACCAACTCGTCGACGCGGTCGGCGCGGCGCTGACGGGCGGAGCGCTCCGAGACCTGCTGGGCCTCGAGTTCGATGCGGGCGATGGCGTTCCGGCGGAAGACGTCGACGGCCTTGGCCATCGCGCCCATCTCGTCCGTGGCGTCCTGCGACGGCACGACGACCGCCGTTTCCCCGGCGGCCAGGCGGGTCATGGCCTCGGTCATCCCGGCGATCGGGCGGATCAGGCTGCGGGCGATCAGGACGGCCATGCCGCCGCCCAGGATCAGCGCCAGGGCGATCAGGCCCTGCTGCAGGCGCTCGCCGAAGGCGACGGTCGCCTCGGTGGTCGCGGCGACGGCCTTCATCCGCCCCTCGGTGACGGCGCGGGATTGGACCCCGGCGGCCGCGATGGCGGCGACCTTCGTCTTGATGCCGTCGAAATCGCGGCGGCTGTCCTCCATGGCCTTGGCGGCCTCCTGGAAGGCGCCGATATAGCTGGCGAACGCAGCCTCGCCGCGGGTGATCGCCGCGGCGGACGCCGGGTCGGGATCGAGGGCCCGCAGCGCCTTGCCGGCGGCTACGGCCGTCTGGGCGTAGTCCGCGAAGATCGTCGGACCCTTGGGGTCCAGGGTCGTCAGGAAGCGCCAGGCGGACATCCGCGTCAGCAGGACCGCGCTGTCGTAGGTCTGGGCCTGGATGAGGTGCGCCACGCTGCCGTTGGCCCGGATCTCTTGGAGGATGGCCTGGTTCAGGCGGGTCAGGCCGTTGCCCTCGTCGAACAGGCGGGTGCGGGCCTCGGCCAGGGCGGCGCCGCTGGCTCCCAGGCGGACGACGTCCTGCTCCAGGTCCCGGCCCCCGTCGGGCAATTGGGCGTAGACCTTCCGACGCTCGTCCGAGGCCGTGTTCCGCGTCACCCGGTCGCCGATCTCGACGATGCTCCGGCGGGTCTGATCGAGGTCGACCAGGGTCTCCGGCTTGACCGTGGCGCTGTATGCGAAGGATTGGGCGATGAGCCGGTCGGTCAGGCCCGTGATCGTGTAGATGTCGCGGGTGTTCGTCTCGATCCGGTTGCGGTTCTCGTACTGGCCGGACAGTTCGGCGAACTGGTAATGCGATGCGATGCCCAGGCCGGCGATGAGGAGCATCAGCGTGCCGAAGCCGGCATACAGGCGGGTCCGAATACCGAACTTCATTGCAGTGTCTCGCTGAGTAGGATTACGTCGCGAGATCTTTAATAGGCTAGATCCACCAATATTCCGTTAAAAGAGCAGTATAGAAGTCCGTCTGAGCAAGGCGCATTGCTTGCGGGGTCCGCCTGACCTTCGGGATGGTCCCGCGCGGCCGGACCCTACGGAGCGATGCCGTCGATGGCGAGGCGCAGGTGCTTCGGGCCGCGCAGGGCCGAGCCCGGCCGGTAGGGCGGGGGGTCGACGGTCAGGCGCGGGTTCTTCAGGCGGCGGGCGAGGGCCACCAGGGCGGCCTCGACCTCGAAGCGGGCGAGCGGCGCGCCGACGCAGTAGTGCAGGCTGCCCCCGAAGCCGAGATGGCGGTTGTCGGCCCGGTCGGGATCGAAGCGGTCGGGCTCGGCATAGACTTCGGGGTCCCGGTTTCCGGAGGCGAGCAGCAGGACGAGGGGGGCCCCCTCGGGGATGGTGACGCCGTTCTGCGTGATCGGGCACAGGGTCTTGCGGGTGCGGAACTGGACCGGGGGCTCGTAGCGCAGCAGCTCCTCCACGACGCGGGGGGCGCGGGACGGGTCCTCGCGCAGGCGCCGCAGCTCCTCCGGGTGGCGGAGCAGGGTCAGCATGCCGTTGGTGATGAGGTTCACCGTGGTCTCGTGGCCGGCCACCAGCATCAGGATCGCTGTGGCGATGAGGTCGAAGTCGCTCATGCGCCCGTGGCCGTCGGCGCGCGCGGTGGCCAGGCCCGACAGCATGTCGTCCTGCGGGTCCTTGCGCTTCTGCGCGATCAGGCCCTGCATGTATTCGGAGATGGCATCGAAGGTGCGGCTGTTCTCGGCGCGCAGGTCGTCGTCCTGCAGGGTGTCCGGTTCGAGGGCGGTGGCGAGCTGCGTCGCCCAGCCGTGGAACTGCGCCTCGTCCGCCGGCGGGATGCCCAGGAGTTCGCAGATCACCGTCACGGGGAGCGGATAGGCGAGGTCGTCGACGATATCGATGGCCGTCGCGTCCCCGAGCCTGTCGAGGATCTCGTCCACGAGGACGTGGGAGCGCGCCCGCAAGGCCTGGACCCGCTGCGGCGTGAACTGCTGCATCACGGCGGCGCGCAGGGCGTCGTGGTCTGGCGGATCGCGGAAGATGAAGGGCCGGTGGGTGTCGGTGATGTGGTCGCGCACCGGCTTCACCAGCCAGTCCTTGAGCAGGTTGCCGGTCTTGGGCCGGTCGGCCGGCGGCAGGGTCTCGGAGCTCACCCGCGGGTCGTGCAGCAAACTCGCGATCGCCGCGTGGGAGGCGGCCACGTAGGTGCCGTCCGCCTGGCGCGAGACCGGGCATTCCCGCAGGCGGGCGAAGAGCGGGTACGGGTCCGGCCGGGCGGCCTCGTCCTTGATCTGCGCGAACAGGGTGTGGTCGCTCATGCCGCGTCCTTCTCGGAAGATGTGGGCCCGGCGGGTTCGGGGAAGGCCGGCGGCAGCACCGCGAACGGGCCGGCATCGACGCCGCCGGTCTCGGGCGGGAACGGCGCCCCCGCGGCGATGTGCTCGGCATAGGTCGGGAGCCAGCGGGCGCAGTCGAAGGCCACGGCGGCGATGCAGCGGCCCTCCCGGCCGTAGACCGCCACGAACCGGCCCTCCTTGAGGCTGCCCCGGGCCACGACGAAGCCGTCGGCGCCCGTGGTCAGGCCCACCGACTTGAGGGTGATGCCGCCCTGGCTCGACCAGAAGGCTGGCACCTCAGCGTAGGGCTCCGGCGCGAGGCCGGCCAGGAGCCGGCCGGCATGCCGGCCCTGCGCGACGGCGTGGCCCCAGTGCTCCAGGGCGATGCGGTGGCCCGGATAGAGCGGATGGGGAAACCGCGCGACGTCGCCGGCCGCCGCGATCCGGGTATCGGGCCGTTCGGATTCGTCGAGGACGTAACCCTGCGCGTCGCAGTCGATCCCGCCGTCGTCGCAGGCGAGGCCCGAGCCTTCGAGCCAGCCCGTGTTGCGCACGGCGCCGAGGGCCACCACCACCACGTCGGCCGGGAGGATCGTGCCGTCGGCGAGGCGGACCCGCGCCACGCGGCCGGCGCCGTCATCCTCCAGGGCCGCCACCTTGACGTTGCTGCGGATGGTGGTGCCGAGGCTGGCATGCAGGGCCTCCACCACGGAGCCGAGATGCTGCCCGAGCACCTTGGCGAGGACAGTCGGCCCGGTCTCCACCAGGGTGACGGTCAGACCGAGGGCCTGGCACGAGGCCGCCACCTCGCAGCCGATGAAGCCGCCGCCGATGATGACCACGTGGGCCGGGCCGGCGGCGAGGTCGCGCCGCAGGGTCTCGGCCTCGTCGCGGCCCCGCAGGGTATGCACGCCCGCGAGCCCTGCTTCCGCGGCGTTCGGCCAGCCGCGCGCGGAGGCCCCGGTGGCGATGAGCAGCCGGTCGTAGGGCACCGCCTCGCCGCTCGCCAGCATCACGGTCCGCCGGGTGCGGTCGAGGCCGGTGGCCGGGTCTCCGAAGCGCCAGTCGGCCTCGAGCGCCACGAGGTTCGGCAGCGTCGTGGCGTCGGCCGCGACCTCCCCAGTGAGCACCGCCTTCGAGAGCGGCGGCCGGTCGTAGGGGCGGTGCGGCTCGGCCCCGATGATGGTCAGGGCGCCGCAGAAGCCCGCCTGCCGCAGGCTCTCGGCGCCGCGCAGGCCGGCCAGGGAGGCCCCGACCACCACGATCCGCGTCTCGGCGTCGCTCATCGCGGGTCGGCCCCGGCATCCTCGACGCGGATGGCCTGCACCGGACAGGCGATCCGCGCGCGCTCGATGTCGTCGCGGGCGGCGGCCGAGGGGGCCGGGTCGTAGTGGAGGGCCTCGCGGCCCTTCAGGACGAAGTGGTGGGGGGCCGCGTAGCAGCACTGGGCGTAGGCCTGGCAGAGGTTCAGGTCGACGGTGACCCGCAGGCCCCCGGCGGCCCGGCGCCCGTCGGCGCTCGGCCGGTCGTGGTGGTTCAAGTCGGACATGCTTGCGCAATCTACCCGACCCGCTCACGGTTCCGCGACGCACCACGTGCCACGGGGACGCGGCCCGGCGCGCGAACGGACGCCGCCCCGGGACCGGCAGCCGGTGATGCGCCCCGGCCACAGGGGAGCGGGAAGAGCGTCCGCGCCCCGTCAGGCACTTGTCATACAATAACATCCCCATCATGAAACATTATAACGTTGAGTGATGGGGTGAGCGGGTGCGTCGATCGCGGATGGTGTGGGCCGGCGCGGCCCTGGCGGGGGCCGGCCTCGGGGCGAATGCCGGCGCGGCGCAGCAGGCCCAGGCGACCCTGGACGAACTCAGCGTCACCTCGCCGAGCCCGATCCAGCCCGTCCGCGGGGCGGGCGGCGCCGCGGGCGACGCCGGCGCGTCGTTCCCGGTGGGCGTGCTCCCGGTGGTGACGAGCACCTACTCGCCCGTCACCGTGGTGACGCAGCAGCAGATCGCCCGCGAGCAGCCGCGCACCCTCGGGGACGCTCTGTTCGACCGCCCCGGCATCTCCTCCTCGACCTACGCGCCCGGCGCCGCCAGCCGGCCCATCATCCGTGGCCTCGACAACGCCCGGGTGCGCATCCAGGAAAACGGCGTCATCAACAACGGCGTGTCGGACCTCGGCGAGGACCACACCGTTCCGGTGAACCCTCTCGTCAGCGACCGGATCGAAGTGATCCGCGGACCGGCGACCCTCCGCTACGGCTCCGGGGCGATCGGCGGCGTCGTCTCGGCCGAGAACAACCGGGTCCCGACCTTCATCCCGGCGAACGGGGTGTCCGGTCAGGTCACGACCGGATTCTCCAGCGTCGACAACGGGCGGCTCGGCGCCGCGACGGTGGATGCCGGCAAGGACGGTATCGCGGTCCATGCCGACGGCTTCCGCAGCGCCACGGACAGCTACGCCATTCCGGGCGGGATCCAGCGCAATTCGGCCACCGAATCCCAGGGCGGCTCCGTCGGCATCTCGGCCATCGGCGACCGCGGCTTCGTGGGCATCTCCTTCAGCCACTACGACGCGCTCTACCAGATCCCCGGCGGGGAGGCGGCCGAGAGCCGGACCCGCCTCGACCCGCGCCAGGATCGGGTCGTGGCCCGGGGCGAGTACCGCCCACTGGACGGCCCCCTGGAGGTGATCCGGTTCTGGGCCGGCGGCTCGGTCTACCGGCACGACGAGCGCGGCATCGGCGAGACCGGGATCGACGGCATCCAGGCCACCTTCAAGAGCCGGGAGGCCGAGGGGCGCATCGAGGCCCAGCACGTGCCGGTTTTCACCGCCCTGGGGACGCTGACGGGCGCCCTCGGCGTGCAGAGCGGGCGCCGGGTGCTCAACACGCAGGGGGAGAGCTTCCTGCCGCCGACGGAGTCGCGCTCGAACGCGGTCTACCTCTTCGAGCAGCTCGACGTGGGCCACGGCCTGCGTTTCCAGGCGGCCGGGCGCATCGAGGGCACGCGCTCGGCGAGCACGGCGGTGCAGTTCCCGAGCGACTACCTGCCGGTCGAGGGACAGGATCCCCTGGCGTTCGGCCTCAAGCGCCGCTTCGCGCCCAAGAGCGCCAGCTTCGGCGCCCTCCAGGACCTGCCCTACGGCTTCGTGGCCAGCGTGAACGGCTCCTACGTGGAGCGGGCGCCCACGGCCTACGAGCTGTTCTCGCAGGGACCGCACGACGCGACCGAGACCTTCGAGATCGGCGATCCCCGCCTGAAGCTCGAGCGTGCCCGCACGGTGGAGATGAGTCTCCGCCGGGCGCAGGGGCCGCTGCGCCTCGACGCGACGGGCTACTACACCCGCTACACCGGCTTCATCTACAAGCGCGACACGGGCAACCGCTGCGGCGACGACTTCGCCTCCTGCGGCAGCGGGGACGAACTTCGGCAGATCGTCTACGCACAGCAGAACGCCACCTTCTACGGTGCGGAGATCGCCGCGCAGCTCGACCTGATCCCGGTGGGCAACGGCTGGGCCGGCCTCGAGGCGCAGTACGATTTCGTCCGGGCGCAGTTCGACGACGGCTCCTACGTGCCACGCATTCCACCCCATCGCCTGGGCGGCGGCGTGTTCCTGGCGACCGAGGGCTGGTTCGCCCGGGTGAACCTGCTGCACGCCTTCGACCACGTGGAGATCGCGCCGTTCGAGACGGTCACGCCCGGCTGGAACGACCTGCGCGCCGAGGTGAGCTACACCAAGGCCGTCGATCCGGCGCTCTACGGCGCGAGCGAAGTCACCCTCGGGTTGCAGGGGCGCAACCTCCTCGACGACGACATCCGCAACTCGGCCTCGTTCAAGAAGGACGAGATCCTGCTGCCGGGCCGCAACGTCCGCCTCTTCCTGACGGCACGCTTCTGAGCCGCGGCGCTTCCGCGTCGCGCCGTGACAATAAAAGCCGACGCGGGGGCCCAACCGTGCTACACGGAGCCAACCCCGCACGACCCCGTGCCCTGGGCAACCCCATGAGGCCCAAGTGGCAAATGCGTTCAAGAGCGGTGCGTCGCAGTCGCGATCGACCAATGATTTCAACGAGCGCGCGAAGCTCCTGTCCGAGCGCCTGGGCGCGATCGAGAAGCCGGTCCAGATGAAGCGCGGGAACGCGCCGCGCCGCACCTTCAAAGCAGGCCCGCGTCCCGAAGAGGAGACGGCGGAGCCGGCCGAGGCCCAGACCGAGGGCCAGGAGACCGCCGAGGGCGAGGACGCCGAGTCCGAGACGCGCTCCGAGAGCTGAGGACGAACGCGGTTCGCCCGATCGTTCAACACGGAAAGGGCCGACGCGCCGCGTCGGCCCTTTTCGCTGTCCGGTTCGCGTCCGTCCCGTTCCGGGCGCCGCCGAAGAGGTGCGCTCCGGGGTTCGGCGGCGCGCTCATACGACTCGCGGCGGGCCTTGACCCCTCGCCGTGGGCCTTGACGCCTCGCGGCAGACCTTAGCTCAGCGGCGGGCCTTGGCCTTGCGCGCCGCGTAGCGGGCATCGCGGGCCGCCTTCTTGGCAACAAGCTCGGCGGCCTTCGCCTCGGCGGCGGCCAGAGCCTCGGCTTCTTCGCGGGCGATCTGCGCGGCGAGTTCCGCTTCCTCGCGGGCCCGCTTGGCTTCCGCTGCGGCCTTCTCGGCGGCGATCCGGGCCGCCTCGCGCTCGCGCGCGCGCTCTTCGCGGGCGCGGGCGACCTCGGCGCGGGCCTGCGCCTTGGCGATCATCTCCGGATCATCGGCCGGAGGACGGGCCTTGAATTTTTCCAGCAGCATCTGCTTGGCGCTGACGGAGTTCTTACGGCGATCGTCGAAGTTCCTGTAGTCGAAGGCGCCCATCTGACCTTTCTCATGTGGTGTGTCGCCCGCATCCGGCGTGGAGCACGCGCGGCATGGGGCCGTGGAAAAACTGGGGTATACGCTGATCTTGCACCGCAACAGCCCCATGCCCGACCGCCTGCCGGGAATCAACAGAAGCCGCTCATTGAAAAGCGGCTTCTGACAGGTTGTTGAAACGATGCCGCAGCATTCGAGCCGGTCTCGGGCCGCCCGCATCGGGCGACCCGGACCGGCCGGCGGCGATCAGGCCGCCTGGAGGTTGCCGGCCGACTGCTTGCCGGTGCGGCGGTCGTTCTCGATCTCGTAGGAGACCTTCTGACCCTCGATCAGGTTGCGCATCCCGGCGCGCTCCACGGCGGAGATGTGAACGAACACGTCCTTGCCGCCGTCATCCGGCTGGATAAAGCCGTAACCCTTGGTCTCGTTGAACCATTTCACGGTGCCCGTGCTCATGGTGCTGTTCTCCTGAAGCGTTGTCTTGCCTGCCATCGGCTGCCCGGTGCCCGCGTCGCAATCGCGCGGGCACCCGAGGCGCAGGGTCGTCGGATGGGATGTGCGATCGCAGCGGCACCCGCGTGCAGGACTGGCGAGCAGTCCTGGGAAAAGGGCGGGTGAGCTACCCGGAATGAGCCGGCCATGGAGCGATGGGGACAAAAGTAGGAAGCCTGCGACGCAGGGACAAGGCGCCAGCCAAAGCCGGGTTCCCTGGCCGATGGCGGAAAGCCGGGGCGGAGCCGGGCCTGCGGCGAACCGCGCAACCACCCCCGCGGCTGGGGGTAGAGCGGTGCACCGCGGTTGCTGCACCGCCGCCGGACCGGTAGGCTGGCGGTCAACATATGTGGGTCCGAAAGGCCCTGGGACAGGACCGGGATACGGGACCGGCAGCGGGGCCGCGGCCCGGAAGGGGATGGGATGGCGAGGCCTGCGACGCAGCGACGAAAGCCGGGAGCGCAGGCGCACCGGGCTCGCCGGAACGGCCATTCGTGACGCGGATTCGGGGGCGGATGCGTCGCGCGTCGGTCTGGAGGCTCGCCTGCTTCGCCTGGCCGCTCGTCCTCGGTTCGGCCGGGGCCGGGCTCGCCGTGGGGCCGGCCCGGGCTTTCGACCTGTTCGGCTTGTTCGGCTCCGAGGAGGAACCGCCGGTCCCGAGCGCGGGCGCCCTGCCCTACACGGTGAAGATCTCGGGCATCGATGACGACGACGTCCTGCGCGCGCTGCAGGACACCTCGACGCTCTATCGCCTGCGCCAGGAGGCGCCGCCGGACGGCGAGGGCCTGGTGCGCCGGGCGGAGGCCGACCAGCGCCGCCTCGCCGACGTGCTCTCGGGCTACGGCTACTACCAGGGCACCGTCGCGATCCGCGTCGACGGCGTCGCGCTGGCCGGCGAGTCCACCGTGGTGGCGGCCGCCCGCGCGGCCGAAGCGTCGCGCTCCCGCGCCCTCGTGCCGGTCAAGGTCGTGGTCGATCCCGGTCCGCTCTACACCCTGCGGTCGATCCGGGCCCGCGACCCCCGGGGCAACCCGTTTCCCGAGGAGGTCCTGCCGGAGCGCTTCACCCGCGTCGGGGACGACGTGCCGGCCCGCTCGGCCACCGTGCTGGCCCGCGAGGCCAAGATCGTCGATCGCTTCCGGGCCCTGGGCCATCCCTTCGCCAAGGCGGTCGCCCGCGACCCCGTGGTGGACGACGCCGCCCACGTCATGGACGTGACCTACACCGTCGATCCCGGGCCGATCGCCGGCCTCGGCGAGGTCGCGGTGCGCGGCACGCAGGACATCGACCCGGCGGTGGTGCGCTCGTTCATCTACGCCGAGCCGGGCGATCCCTATTCGCCCAAGGCCGTGTCGGACATCCGACGCTCGGTCGCCAAGGTCGAGGGGCTGGGCTCGATCCGGGTGCGCGAGGGCGAGACCCTCGATCCGTCCGGCAACCTGCCGATCTTCGTCGACGTCACCGAGCGCGAGAAGAACCTGATCGGCGTCGCGGCCCGCTACTCCACCGTCGACGGGCCCGGCATCCGGGCCTACTACGCCAACCGCAACCTGTTCGGCGGCGGCGAGACCGTCCGGGTCGATGCCGACATCTACTATCTCGGCAACGACCTCTACGCCAAGCAGCGCAAGGCCGCCGGCATCGACTCGAACGGCCTCGGCGGGCGGCTCTCGGCCACCTTCGTCAAGCCGGCTCTCTGGGGCACCCGGAACGACTTCATCGCCAACGTCTTCGTGGGCCGCGAGGCACAGCAATCCTACGTCAGCGACGCGGCCGGCGGCACCGTCGCCCTGCGCCACCGCTTCTCCGACACCTTCTTCGCCCAGGTCGGCCTCGACGGACAGGCCGGGCGCTCGCAGGACGCCCTCGGCAAGGTCGATTACCGCCTCGTCGGCGTGCCGCTCTCCGTGAGCTACGATTCCACCGACAACCTGCTGGATCCGACCGAGGGCGTGCGCCTCACCGCCTCGGCGACGCCCTATGCGGGCTTCCTCGGCTCCGATCCGTCGATCTTCGTCGCCAAGGCGCAGGGCTCGACCTACTACGCCTTCGACGACGAGGGCCGCTACATCCTGGCCGGCCGCATCGGCTTCGGCTCGATCTCGGGGGCGAACCTCGAGGACATCCCGGCCAACATCCGGTTCTTCGCCGGCGGCGGCGGTTCCGTGCGCGGCTTCCCCTACCGGACGCTCGGCCCGCGCGGACCCTTCAACCTGCCCATCGGCGGACGCAGCCTGCTCGAGGCCTCGGTGGAGGCGCGCATCAAGGTCACCGACACCATCGGCGTCGTGCCCTTCATCGACGCGGGCACCGCCTTCGCCGGCAGCCTGCCCGATTTCGACGAGCGCATCCGCTACGCGGTCGGCCTCGGCCTGCGCTACTACACCGGCATCGGCCCGATCCGGGTCGACCTCGCCTTCCCGATGGACCGCATCAAGGGCAACCACGAGCGCCCGGTGGCCCTGTACATCAGCCTGGGGCAGTCCTTCTGATGGGATTCTGGAAGCGTCCGCGCGCGCAGGTCGCCGCCGCCACCCTGTGCCTCTCCGTCTTCGCCGCGACGCCGGCCACCCTGACCTACGCCGACGAGGGCGAGAAGACCGTGCTCGGCGGCCTCCTCTCGAAGGCCCTGTCGACGCCGGGCTCGCGGGTCGCCATCGGGGCCGTGGACGGCGCCCTCTCGTCGGACGCCACCATCCGCGACGTGGCCATCAGCGACGCCAACGGCGTCTGGCTGAAGCTCGACCGGGCGCGCCTGGTCTGGCGCCGCCTCGCCCTGCTCTCCGGCCGCCTGGAGGTGGACAGCCTGGAGGTCGGGCGCCTCGAAGTGCTGCGCCGCCCCCTCCCCGCCCCGGTCTCGGCGACGCCGGAGCCCGACGGATCGCTGCTGCCCGACCTGCCGGTGAAGGTCGAGGTGAAGACCTTCAAGCTGGCCGAACTCGTTCTCGGCGAGGCCCTCGCCGGGCAGCCGGCCCGCCTGACGGCCGAGGGCCGGGCCAAGCTCGGCGCGCCGGCCGAGGGGCTCGACCTCGATGTGGCGGTGCGCCGCCTCGACGCCGAGGGGCGCTTCGGCGCCCGCCTGCTGTTCGTGCCGAAGGGCGAGACCCTGGAGCTGAAGACCACCCTGGTGGAGCCCGCCGGCGGGCTTCTCTCCAAGGCCGCCAACCTCCCCGGCGCGCCCCCGATCAACCTCGACCTCGACGGGCGCGG
Source organism: Methylobacterium sp. Leaf88 (assembly GCF_001422795.1). Lineage (NCBI taxonomy): Bacteria > Pseudomonadati > Pseudomonadota > Alphaproteobacteria > Hyphomicrobiales > Methylobacteriaceae > Methylobacterium > Methylobacterium sp. Leaf88. The sequence continues at coordinate 299,976 of NZ_LMMK01000012.1, forward strand.
CACGCTCGACGCCTGGAACGCCCGCCTCGACTTCGATGCCGGGCCGGACCTCGGGGCCCGCGGCACCGCCCGCATCTCCCGCATCGGGGCCGAGCGCCGGCTCGCCCTCGACCTCGCCTCGCGGATCGAGGGCCTGCTGCCCGGCCCGGCGGCGGCGATCTTCTCGGGCACGACCAAGCTCGACGGCGGCCTGCGCTTTTCCGACAGCGGGGCCTTCGGCATCGACCGGCTGGAGCTGACCTCGCTCACGGCCCGGCTCGAGGCCCGGGGTACCCTCACCGCCGACCGGATCGCCGACTTCCTCGTCTCCGCCCGCGCCGTGCCCACCGAGGGCGGCGTCACCAAGGCGGCGGATGCCGAACTCGACACCCTGGTCTTCGATGGCAGCCTGAAGGGGCCGATCGCGCGGCCCGTCGTCAATGGCGTGCTCAAGGCCGCGGGCCTGCGCGCCGGCGGCTCGGCCCTGGAGCGGGTCGACGCCACCCTGTCGATGGCGCCGGCCGGCGCCGATCCCGCCGCCGCCCGCTTCGTACTGGCCGCCGACGCCAAGGTGGACGGCCTGCGCCTCGCCGATCCGGCCCTGCGCCGGGCCATCGGATCGCGGGCCGGGCTGAGCTTCCGGGGTACGCTGCAGCCCGACGGCGTCGTCGACGTCGCCGAATTCAAGCTCGACGGCCCGACGGCCCGGGCCGCCTATGTGGGCCGGATCGGGCAGAACACCCTCGCGGGCACGCTCGATGCGGCGCTGTCCGACCTCGCGGCCTTTTCGGAGGTGGCCGGGCGGCCGCTCGCCGGCACCCTGACGGCGCGGGCGGCGCTGAGCGGCGACCCGGCCCGCAAGGCGGTGAACGCCGATCTGGACCTGCGCACCGCGGGCCTCGTCCTGTCCCTGCCGGCCCTCGACCGGACCCTCGGCCCCTCGCCGCGCTTCAGCGGCCGCCTGTCGCAGGTCTATGACGGCTACGCCTTCGAGAACGCCCGCCTCGAGGGCGCCGAGATCGTCGGGCGCCTGGAGGGCCGCGCCACCGCGCGCCTCGCCGACGCCAAGCTGCTGGTCGACCTGAAGGACCTGTCGACCCTCGACCCGAAGCTGTCCGGCCGCGCGCTCCTCGACGGGCGCCTCACCGGCACCCTGGAGAAGCCCGACCTCACCGCCACGCTCACCGCCGACGACGCGCGCGCCCTCGGTCGCCCCTTACGCGACCTCCGGGTCGAGACGGCGCTGACGGACGTCACCGGCGCCCTCGACGGCACCCTGCGCCTGTCCGGCGCGGTGGGCGGAAAGGCCCTGCGCGGGGACGCCCACGTCGTCCGGCCCGCCCCCGACGCCTGGGTCCTCGACCGCCTCGCCTTCGGCCTCGGCTCGGTCACCCTCGACGGGCACGCCGCCCTCGACGCCCGCACCTTCCTCACCGAGGGGGCGCTGGCCCTCAAGGCCGGGAATCTCGACGACCTCGCGCCCCTCGCGCTGACACCGATGGCGGGCAACGTCGAGGCCGCCGTCACCCTGTCCCGCGCGGGTGGGCGCCAGGACGCCGGCATTCGGGCGAACGGGGCGTCCCTGCGCTTCGGCGAATTCGCCTTGTCGCGCCTTGACGCCGACCTCACCGGGCGGGACCTGCTCGGCCGGCCCATCGTCGACGGGCGGGTGAACGCCGACCGCCTCCTCGCCTCCGGGCAGAGCCTCGACACCGTGCGTCTCGTCGCCGTGGGCTCGCCGAGCGCCAGCGACATCACCCTGACGGCCAAGGCCCGGGGCTTCGACCTCGACGGCGCCGCCCGTCTCGTGCCGGGCGAGCGCACCCGCATCGACCTGTCGCGCTTCTCCGCCGCGCGGGGTGGGGACCGCTTCGCCCTGGCCGGCCCCGCGAGCGTGACCCTCGACGGAGGCTCGGCCGTGATCGACAACCTCGTGGTGTCCGCCGGTAGCGGCCGCCTCAGCCTGTCGGGCCGGGTCGGCGAGGCCCTCGACCTCAAGCTCGGCATCCGCAGCCTGCCCCTCGCCCTGGCGCGGATCGCCGCGCCCAACCTCGCCCTCTCCGGAACCCTCGACGGCGAGGCGGACCTGCGCGGCTCCGCCAACCGGCCCGAGGGCCGCTACGCCCTGACGGTCGCCCGCCTCGTCACGCCCGAGACCCGCAAGGCCGGCCTGCCGCCCATCGACGCCCGGGCGAGCGGCACGGTGAGCGACGGACGCGCCGGGATCGACGGACGGGTTTTCGCCGGGCGCGGCGCCGAGCTGACGGTGACCGGCTCCCTGCCGGTGGCCCCCGGCGAGGCGCTGGCGGTGAAGCTGCGCGGCACCCTCGACGCGGCGCTCGCCAACAGCCTCCTCAGCGTCGGCGGCCAGCGCGTCGCCGGGCGCATCGCCCTCGACGCCGGTGTGACCGGCACCCTCGCGGCCCCCCGCGCCGAGGGCAGCGCCACCCTGACGGGCGGTTCCTTCACCGATCCGCTCCAGGGCATTCGCCTGACCAACATCGAGGGACGGGTCACCGGCCGGGGCGACACCCTGGTGGTGGAGCGCCTGACGGCGCTGACCCGCAACGGCGGAAGCCTGCGCGGCGACGGCCGGGTGGCGCTCGATCCCGCCGCCGGCTTCCCGGGCTCGCTCCGGGTCTCGGCCGAGCGGGCGGAGCTCGTCTCCAGCCCGCTGATGACGGCCGTGGCGAGCCTCAACCTTGCGCTCACGGGGCCACTGGCCCGAACCCCGAAGGTGGCGGGCCGGATCGACCTCGTCTCCGTCGACGTCTCGGTGCCGGACCGCCTGCCCGCCACGGTGCAGCCCCTGCCCGAGATCCGTCGCGTGAACACGCCCCCGGAGGTGCGCGCCCGCCTCGCCGCCCGGGCCGACCGCCGCGCCAAGGTCGCGGCCCTGGGCAAGCGGGGCAAGGTCGCCCCTCCCTTCGACGCCACCCTCGACGTCGCCGTGAACGCCCCCAACCGCATCTTCGTGCGCGGTCGCGGCATCGATGCCGAACTCGGCGGCGCCCTCCGGATCACCGGCTCCTCGCGGGATCCCGTCGCCACCGGCGATTTCGAGATGCGCCGCGGCCGCCTCAGCGTGGTCGGCCAGCGCCTCGACTTCACCCGCGGGCGCCTGACCTTCGGCGGCGAGATCGCCACGCCGGATCTCGACTTCATCGCCGAGACCAAGGCCGCCGAGGTCACGGCGCGGATCGCCGTGACGGGTCCGGCCAACCAGCCGAGCTTCCTCCTCACGTCGGACCCGAGCCTGCCGCAGGACGAGGTGCTCTCGCGCCTGCTGTTCAAGAAGGCCTCGGGGGGCCTGTCGCCGTTCCAGGCCCTGCAGCTCGCGCAGGCCGTGGCCCAGTTCTCCGGCGGGGCCGGCGGCGTCGACGTCTTCGAGCAGGCCCGCAAGGGCCTCGGGCTCGACAGCCTCGACGTCTCCACCGGCGCCAGCGGCGGACCGGCGCTGGGCGCCTCGCGCTATCTCAGCGACCGCCTCAGCGTCGGCGTGAAGGCGGGCGCCAAGCCCGCCGACACGGCGGCGACGGTGGATTACGACGTGACCCGGCGCATCAAGATCCAGGGCGAGGCCGGCAGCGATGGCCGCACCGCGGTGGGCGTCGGGGCCGAGTGGGAATATTGACGCTCAGCGCTTGAGCCAGAGGGACTGGCCGATGCCGCTGAGCGGTTCGTGGAAATGCGTGACCAGGACGATCGCCCAGAGCAGGCCGAGGATCGTGGTGAGGGCGACGAGGATGACCTCGCCGGACTCGCGCAGCCTCAGGAATCGGTGGGCCCCCTTGGGCGATGGGGTCTCGGTGCGTTGCCGTGCCATTCCGTCTCCGGGTCGAGCTTGTCATCCATCGAACGCCGCAAGCCGCGGGCCAGGAACCCGCGTCCGGGTCGCCCTCGCGCAACCGTGACGTCCCCCATCCCGCTCCGGAATGACCCTCGTGTCCGCCTCCTCCCTCTTGATCTATCCCGATCCCCGCCTCAGGCTCGTGGCGGCTTCGGTCGCCCGGTTCGATGACGCCCTGCGCGAATCCGCCCGTGACCTCGAGGCGGTGATGCTGGCGGTCTCCGCCCTCGGGCTCACCCTGCCGCATATCGGGCAGGGCCAGCGCCTGGTGCTGTTGCGGATGGAGCCCGGCGAGCCGGTGACCGCCTACGTGAACCCGGAGATCGTCTGGGCCTCCCCCGAGCGCGGACCGCAGCAGGAAGGCAGTGTCTCGATGCCGGGGGTGATGGACGTGGTCGACCGGGCCGTGAGGGTCCGGGTTCGCTACCGCGACCTCGAGGGCGCCGAGCACGAAGAGGACGCCGAGGGATTCCGGGCGGCCTGCCTCCAGCACGAGATCGACCAGCTCGACGGGATCTTCTGGATCGAGCGCCTCTCCCGCCTGCGCCGGGACCGGGCGATCAGGCGCTTCGCCAAGCTGCGCCGGTCAGGCTCCTGAAAGCGCTGCCGCCATGCGGCGGAATGGCCGCGAGCGCGTTATGGCTTGGCGGCCCGCCCTCCTCCCGAGAGGCCGGCCGCCGATCACGTTCGTTTCTGCCGAGAATTTCCCGATGCGTTCGATCCGACCTCTCCTGCTCGCCCTGGCGGTCGCCGGCACGGCGCAGGCGACCATCCGGGAGGCCCCGGCTGCGCCGGCCCCCGTACCGGTTCCGGCGATCGGATGCGCGTCCCTGGCGAACCTGCGGCTGCTCCTGCGCGAGAGCAAGGACGTGGTGGCCACCGCCGTCGCGCGCCTCACCGACGACAAGGCCGACCACCTCGGCTGCCAGGTCGTTGCGCGCGATGCGGTGGCGGGCATCGCCGAGCACCTGACCCTGAACGGCAGCGCCTACGATTGCCTGACCCTGCGCACCACAAGCGTCTGCCATTGGGTCGTCGCCGGCACGGTCAAGCCCACCGAGGCCGTGGCGAAGCCTCGCGCGGGCGAGAAATCCAAGGCGGCCGACAAGGCCACCGACAGAACGTCCGACAAACCCGCCGCACCGGAGAAGAGCCGCCGATGACCCGACCTTTGCGCGTCCTCCCCCTGGCCCTCCTCCTCGGCCTCGCCGCCGGCACCGCCGCCCGCGCCCAGCCGGTCGAACCCACCGACGTCATCGCCTGCAAGACCCTGGTCGCGTTGCGGGTCCTGATGGCCAGCGGCGACCGGGCTGCCGCGGAGGCGGTCCTGCCGCAGCATCCGGATTGCCGACGGATCGCGCGTGCGCGCATCGGCGCCGCGGAGCACCGCGCCATGGTCGGCGGGGCCCCGTTCGAGTGCCTTACCGTGGCGAACGAGGCCGGTTGCGCCTGGGTGATGCCCTGACGGGCACGCCGAAACGACGTCACCACCACGACAGCAGGGGGAACAGGATGCGGACAACAGGGATGTGGCGTGGGCCGGCGCTCGCATTGACGCTCTCGGCCATCGCCTCGGTAGCCATGGCTCACGCGGCTTCGGCGCAGGGGGAATCCACGCCGATCCAGAGTCCGCAGGACGCGGCCTGCCGCACGGAGGCCCGCGACCGGGTGTTCTCGACGCCCGACCCGAAGGGGCTCGGCCTCTACGCGATCGGCCGTCAGCTCTACTTCGCCTGCATGAAGCGCGCCCAGCCGGGGCCTCGCCGCCGGGAGCGGGCGCGCGCCTCGTAGGATCCGGCGGGTTCATCCTGAACCTCGCGGACTCCCGATTCCGGTCAGGTCGTCCGTCTCTTCGGGATCACCGGTTTCCGCTGATCCCCGACAAACGCGAAGGCGGTGCGATCAGACGCTGAGGGGCGCGCCGATCCGGGCCCGGAGGACGTGCCGGAGGTTCTCGTTGTCGTTGGTGTCCGCGTCGAGGGCGGCCATCAGGCGAAGCAGCCGGCTGATCGGCGTGGTGCGGTCCTCGACCGCCGCGTCGATGAGCGCCCGAAGGGGAACAGGCTCGCTGGCCGGGTGCATTTTCAGGTTCGTCTGGGCCGGCTGGGGCATGGTCCGCGGATCCGTGGCGTGATCAGGCGCGATCACGGGCGGCTCGCTACGCCATCGAAGGACCCGGCGCCAGGGTTTTTTGCCATCTATCCATAGCCGGCACGCAATCCTGCCCTGCGCCACGGAACAAAGCGGGATTACGCGGGAAATGTGTGGATCGGTGCAGATCCCACGCGTCGCGTGGCCGGTTTGCCACCGGGCCCGTCCGAATCGACAGGCCCGGATCGAAACCGCTGCGCCGGGATCCCGGTCGCCGGATCACCGAGCCAGCGGCGAGGCGGCGTAGCCGTCGAGAAGGTCCTGCGGATCCTTGTAGAGGGCGATGCAGCCGGACGCGTTCAGGTCGGCTTCCGGAAAACCGCCGCAGAGAACTCCGATGGTCGGAAGGCCGGCCTTCCCCGCCGCCTCGGCGTCGTAGGGCGTGTCGCCGATCACCACGGCCTGCGCCGCCGTGATCGGGGCAAGCTTTGTCAGGGCGGCCTCGAAGATGTCGGGGAAGGGCTTCGAGCGTTCGACGTCGTCCGAACTGACCACCACGTCGGTGAGGTCCTCGACCCCCATCAGGGTTTGGTAGTGCTCCACCTCCTTCGCCTTGCCGGAGGAGGCCAGGGCGAGGGTCAGGTCCTGGGCCTTCAGGTGCTCGAACAGGGCCCGGACGCCGGGGAAGGGCTTCACCTTCGAGAGATAGTCGCGCTTGAACAGGTCGGAGCGGTAGGCCTCGATCGTCTTGCCCTCGCGCTCCACCCGCTCCGGGTCGAGGAAGACCGGCAGCAACTGGTCGCCGCCCTTGCCGATCTGGCTCCGGGCCCGGTCGTGGCTGACGGTGACGCCGAAATGCGCGAAGGCGTCCACCCAGGCCTGGGCATGGAGGTCGACGCTGTCGAGCAGGGTTCCGTCGATATCGAAGATCACCGCCCGTACGGTCTTGGTCATCGCGTCATCCCGAACCGGTTGCACGCCGGCGGACAGGCCGGGGCTCCCTGGGCGAACGGATGGCTCTCCCGGCCGTTCCGCCGGGATGGCGGGATTCGTGGAGCGGGCTCAGCGGGGAAAGATGTGCAGGCCGTCGTCGGGCAGGAGGTTGCGGGCCGGACCGCCGGTCTGCTGGCCGCGGCCCTGCTGGTAATAGGGCAGCTCCGGACGGCGATCGTTGTCGCCGCCGGAATCATACTCGTAGGGCTTGCTCCAGGGCGCCCGTCCGCCGACGCCGCCGGTGGTGTCGACGTCGAGGAGCGCGGGGCCGCCGCGCAGGCCGCCGGGTCCCGCCAGGGCGGCGAGCGGCAGGCCGGCCACCCCGAGGGCCAGAAGGGTCGCGATCGTCGTCTTCATGGAAGCCTCGCCTGGGAAGGCGCACGGCCCTCAGGGCCGCGGCCACGTCTCTGGATGTGGCGTGACAACGGTCAAGGTTTTCCTTCGTTCCGGCGTCCCTCGCGTGGAGGCGGCCTCCGCGGCCAGCGAAAAGCCCGCCCCACCGGTCCGGTGAAGCGGGCTCTGATTCGTCCGGGGGCGGGGCCGGAAGGCTCCGGCCCGCATGTCTCAGTGAACGGTGGCGACGCTCTCGACCACGCGGCCGCGGGCGGGAGCCCGGGGCGTCTTGGTCACCGCAGCCTTGGCCACGGCAGCCTTGGCCACGGCCGCCTTGGCGATAGTGGCCTTCTCGGCGGCGGGCGTCTTGGCAGCGGCGGTCTTGGCAGCGGCGGTCTTGACAGGGGCGGTCTTGGCAGCGGCGGTCTTGGCAGCGGGCGCCTTCGCGGCCACCGGCTTGGTGGCCTTCGTGTCGGCGGCGGCCTTCGCCTTCGTCTCGACCTTGGCGCCGGCGCTGCGGCTGCGGCTCGGCTTGGCCTTGAGGGTCTCGGCGAGGACGGCGGCCGGGCTGGCCGAGAGGGTGACGTCCGCGGTGGCGGCCTGGATCACCTCGATGCCCATCCGCGACGGGGTCAGGAGCTCGATCTCGGCGCGCAGCCAGTGCGCCTCCGCCTGGCCGAACACGCGGCCCTCGTCTTCCCAGATGTAATAGGCGCGTTCGCGCACCTGCTGCTCGAAGGGGTTCATGCTGTCTCCTCGTCCGATCGGTTCCGACGTCCCGGGCGAGGATGAAACCGGATGGTTAAGCGTGCGTTAACCGCCCCGGCATGGCAGCGGGTGCTCAGCCCTGGGACAGGCGCCGGGCGTTCGCGCGGACCTTCCGCCGGTAGCCGGCCACGACCCCGGCGGTAGAGCCGCCGGTGGCGATCAGCAGGGCGGCCTCCTGGGCGGCCATGATCTTCTCGGTGACCATGTGCTGGGCCTCGGCCTGGGCCGCGGCACCGCCCGTCGCCAGCTTGGCGAGGCGCAGGGCGATGACCTGCTGCGATTCCATCGCGAGCAGGGTCGCGTCCATGCCGAGCTTCCACCACGAACCGAACATCAGCATCCACTCTCAAGATAGGTCGCGCCGAGCCGGCCTGGCGGCTCGGCCTCACCGAGACGGTCCCGCGCCCGGTATCCGTGCTGGGGACCCGTTCGCTCAGTCGAACAGGCGGTTCTTCGCGCCGGAGCCTCCGAGGCTGATCTTCTTGGTGCCCGATCCGCCGAGGCTGATCTTCTTCGGCGGGGCGGCGGCCGGGCTCGGCGTCGCCGGACGCGCCGGCTTCAGGCGGGACTGGCCGTAGACCACCGAACCGATCTCGTCGGCGACGCGCACGAGATCCTCGCGCTCGCAGGCCCGCGCGACCCGCAGGCCGAGCTGGTGCATGTGGCTCTTGCCGTAGAGGTAGACGGCGAGGCGCGCGCGCGTCGTCGTGGACATCGCCTCCAGGATCTCCGGCAGGTCCTCCTCGTCCGCCCGGTAGACCTGGCCGAGGAGTTCGAGGGAGACCGGGCAATCCGGATCTGGAACGGCGCCGCTGGTCGGGTGAGCCTGCGTCATGGGGCATCTGCCTGTGCGAGGGGCGGAGGGAGAACGGCCGGCGAATCGGCCGCGAGGGGCGTAAGGCCGCCCGCATCGGCGCGGGCGGGCGGTGCGGCGACCGGCACCGAGGAGGGCGGCACGGCCGCGAGGCAGCCGGTGCAGACCGAGGCGATGGCGATGCGGGACCGGGCTTCGGCCCGCTGCCAGACCGCCTCGCTGCGGGCCCGCGCCGCCTGGGCCGCGGCGTCGTCGAAGGCGCCGGACCCACCGGAGCCGACGCTCGCCTCGCCGCCGGGGCGGATGCGGATGAACAGCGGTTCCTCAGCGAGGGCCGGGCCGCCCGTCAGGACCCCGATAGCAGGCGCGAGGGCGGTCAGGCTACCCGCGATCGCCAGGGCTGCGGAACGGGAACGGGGCATCGGCTCCTCGGTGCGATTCGACGGCGTGGGGATCGGCCATGCCGGCCGCCATCGTTCGGCTGAACAGGGTTAACGATGTCTGAAGCGAACCGGATGCCGCAGCGGCAGCGCGTCCGCTCGACCCACGGCGCCCGGGCGGCCTAACAGGACGCCATGGAACCGAACGTCTACCTCCTGCTGGCCGCAGCCCTCCTGTATTCCGGCTACATGGTCCTCGCCATGAGGTCCTGAACGAGGCTCAGCGGCGCTCGTCGCGCTCGATCACCGCGCAGGCGGTGACGGGCGCTTCGCGCGATCCGGAGAGGGAGCAGGTCACGAGGACCTTCCCGGCATCGACGTTGCTGTGCCGCGTCGTGGCGGCGGCGGTGCGGGCCGTCCGGGCCGCCTGCGCCAAGTCCTCGGACGCGAGGCCCGTGACGGCGTGGCCGGCCCGTCCGAACAGATCGAAGTAGCCAGCGGGGAGCGGCGTGCCCCGGAACTGGACGCCGGTGGCCGAGAGCTCGCCGCAGGCCAGCGTCATCCCGATCCCGTCGGGGGCGCTGAATTCCGCGAAGTCCGCCGTCCGCTTGACCAGGGTGGCCTGGGTCTCGGCCACCACCCGGTCGATGAAATCTCCGCAGGAATCCGCCGCGGCGGGTCCGGCGAGGGCGAAAAGGCCGAGGGTCGCGGCCAGGGTGGGACGAATCACGCGCATGACCTTCTACCTAAGAGCGGCCCGGCGGTTGTCGAGCGCTGCGGCTACAGGCGCTTGCGGGGTGGTGGCGGGCGGCGGAAAACCCCGACCATCTCGAGATGGCCCGAATAGGCGAACTGGTCGACCGGAATCACCCGCTCCAGGGTGTAGCCGCCCGACACCAGGGTCGCGGCATCCCGCGCGAAGGTGCCGGCGTCGCAGGCGATCCCGATCACCAGGGGCACCTTCGATTCGGCGATCCGGGCCGCCTGCGCGCCCGCGCCCGCACGGGGCGGATCGAACACCACGGCATCGTAGGCGTCGAGTTCGAGGGCCAGCAGCGGCCGGCGGAACAGGTCGCGGCGCTCGGTGGTGACCCGGCGCAGGCCCGGCACCGCCCGCACGGCCCGGTCGAGGCTGGCCAGGGCCGCCGCCTCGCCCTCGACGGCATGGACGTCCCGGCTGCGCGCCATGGCGAGGCTGAACGGTCCGCTGCCGGAGAACAGGTCGACGACCCGCTTCGTCTTCTTGTCGAGGGCCGCCACCACGGCCTCGGTCAGCACCCGCTCGCCCTCCTCCGTGGCCTGGAGGAAACCGCCGGCCGGCGGCACCAGCCGCAGGCCCGCGCTGGTGACCGCCGGAGCCCGGCGCTCCACCAGCACCTCTCCGTGCAGCGAGAGGCGCGCGAGGTCGAGGTCTCCGGCGAGGCGTACCAGCGCCGCGCGGACTCCCTCGGCCGCGGGTCCGTGCCCGCGGATGTCGACGTCGAGGCCGGCCTCGGTGGCGCTGACGGCGACGTCGAGGGGCTTGCGGCCGTGCCCGAGCGGCGCGCTCAGGGCCGTCGCCACCTGGGGCGCCCGGTGCAGGGCCGCCACGGTGATCGGGCAATGGTCGATGGTGACGAGGTCGTGGCTGCGCGCCGCCATCAGCCCGGCCTGCGCCCGGCCCTCGATGGCCCGCACGTGCAGGGTGAGGCGCCGCCGCCCGGCCCCGCGGGCATCGACCAGCGGCTCCGGTGAGACGGCGAGCCCCGCATGGGACAGCGCCTGGACGAGGTGGTCCCGCTTCCAGGCGGCGTAGGGCCCGGGCGCGAGGTGCTGCACGGTGCAGCCGCCGCAGGTGCCGAAATACGGGCAGAACGGCGCGATGCGATCCGGCGAGGCGTGCAGAACATCGACGAGCGTCCCGCGCGTGCCCGCCCGCAGCACCGTGACGCGCTCCCCCGGCAGCGCCAGGGCGACGGCGGTGCCGTCCTCGGCCAGCCCGTCGCCGCGGGCGCCGAGGCGGCGGATCTCCAGGGTCTCGGGGGTCGGCTGGGTGTCCGGCTCTGTCATGGTCGTGGGTCCAGGCGCGCCCCGATCAGGAACTCGCGGTTGCCGTCGCCGCCGGCGACGGGTGACGGGATGAGGCCGAGGATCTGAAGCCCCAGAGCCTCGAGGGCGGCGCGGATCTCGGCGCAGACGGCGTCGTGGATGGCGGGATCGCGGACGATCCCGCCGCGCCCGACCCGGTCGCGCCCGGCCTCGAATTGCGGCTTGATCAGCGCCGCGAGGTCGGCACCGGAGGCCAGCAGCGGCAGGAGGGCCGGCAGGATCAGCCGGAGGGAGATGAAACTGACATCGATGGCGCAGAGGTCCGGGGGGCGCGGGATCGCGGCGCGGTCGAGGCTGCGGGCATCGGTGCCCTCCAGGCTGGTGACGCGTGCGTCGTCCCGGAGGGAGACGTGGAGCTGGTCGCGTCCCACGTCGACGGCGTAGACGTGGGCGGCGCCCCGCGCCAGCAGCGCGTCGGTGAAGCCGCCGGTCGAGGCCCCGACATCGAGGCAGACGCGGCCGGCCGGGTCGAAGCCGAAGGCGTCGAGGGCGGCATCGAGCTTCAGCCCGCCGCGGGATACGAACGGATGGGGGGCGGACGCCACGAGGCGCGCGTCCCGGGCGAGGAGGTCGGAGGCCCGCGTCACCGGCTGGTCGTCCGCCCGGACGAGACCCGCCGCGATGGCGGCCTGGGCCCGGGCGCGGCTCTCGAAGAGGCCCCGTTCCACCAGCAGGCGGTCGGCCCTCAGCCGCTCCCGATTCATCACCACGCCCAACGAGTCTCGTTCCCGCCGGCCCCGGGCCGGTTCCTCCCGCTACACCACTCGGCGCCGGCGGCGAATGAAAATCGTCACGAATTCAGTCGCGCGTCCGGGTCGCCCTGCTCCATAACTGACGACGGTGGCTGGTGATTCCGCACGGAACGGTTGCCGCGGGCCGGGCTTGTCCCGATCGCTGGGGGCCCGCCGCACCGTCGGGGACGACGGATCGGGGCCGAAACTTGGGACACATCATGGTCGCGCCGCGTGAGATCGAGTTGAAGCTGGAATGCGAGGGCAGCGACCTCGCGGAGCTGAGCCGCCATCCCTTCCTGCAGGCGGAAGGCTCGGAGGACTCCCGCTTCCTCACCTCAACCTACTTCGACACGGCCGCCGGCGACCTGCGTGCGGCCGGGCTGACCCTGCGGGTCCGCCGCGACGGCGAGACGTTCGTCCAGACCGTGAAGGCCGCCGCCACCGCCCCCGGCCTGTTCGACCGCTCGGAATGGGAGGCGCCCGTCGCGGGGAACGCGCCCGACCTGGCGCAGGTCTCCGAGACGCCGGTGCCGGAGGTGCTGGCGGGCGCCGAGGCGCCGGAGCTGTCCTCCACCTTCGCCACCCTGGTGGAGCGGCGCAGCCGCCTGGTGCGCTACGGAGCCTCGCGGATCGAGGTCGCCTTCGACGAGGGTCGGATCGAGACCCCGAACGGCGACGCGCCCCTGTGGGAGCTCGAACTCGAACTCAAGGAGGGCCGGTCGGAGGACCTGTTCACCCTGGCCCAGGCCCTGGCCGAGACCGTGCCGCTCCGCCTCGGGGCACTGAGCAAGTCGGCCCGCGGCTTCAGCCTCCGCGACGGCACCCTGCGGCGCCCGAGCAAGGCGCGGCCGGTTTCGCTGGCACCGGACGCCACGGCCGGCGAGGCCTTCCGCGCCATCGCCTTCGCCTGCCTGTCCCACCTGCGCCTCAACGAGGACGTCTTCCTGCACAACCGGGACGTGGAGGCGCTGCACCAGCTGCGGGTCGCCCTGCGCCGCCTGCGTTCGGCCCTCACCCTGTTCAAGCCGGTCCTGGCGCAGGACGCGACGGCCGCGACCCTGCGCGACGAGATCAAGCGCATCACCGAACCCTTCGGCCACGCCCGGAACCTCGACGTGTTCCTGGCCGAGACCCTGCCGGCCGAGATGGCCAGGCGCCCGGACGAGGCCGGTCTCGACGACCTGCGCCGGCGCCTCGAGGCGGAGCGGGACCGCGCCCATGACGGCGTCCTCGCCACCCTGGAATCGCAGGAATGGCGCGGCCTGGTCCTCGACGTCGCCGCCTGGCTGGAGACCGGCACCTGGCGGACCGGACCGGCCGCCCCGGACCGCGAAGTGCCGGACCGCGGAGTGCCGGCGCGCGACTTGCCGGCGCGCGACTTCGCCGCCGAGGTGCTCGACAAGGCCCTGCGCCGCATCCGGAAGCGCGGCCGCCACCTCGACCGCCAGGAGGCCGAGGAGCGGCACCGCGTCCGGATCGAGGCGAAGAAGCTTCGCTACGGCGCGGAGTTCTTCGCCAGCCTCTACACCGAAAAGAAGCTGCGCAAGCGCCACAAGGCCTTCGTCTCGGCCCTGTCCGACCTGCAGGACCATCTCGGCAGCCTCAACGACCAGGCCACCGCCCACACGGTGCTGGCCAGCCTCGTGGCGGTGCCCGACCCGCAGGAGATCCCCGGCGAGACGGCCTTCGCCGCGGGCCTTGCGGCCGGCGACAACGAGGCCGACGGCCGGAAGCTGCTGAGAGCGGCCGCCGAGGCCCATGGGGACCTCGTGGCGGTCAAGCCGTTCTGGCGCTGAGGCGCCAACGCTGAGGCGCCAACGCTGAGGCGCCAACGCTGAGGCGCCAACGCTGAG
>NZ_LMMK01000012.1:313921-342623 GCF_001422795.1 Methylobacterium sp. Leaf88
ACGCCAACGCTGAGACGCCAACGCTGAGGCGCCAACGCCGAGGTGTGACTCAGCCGCGGGGGCTGAGGGCGTAGAGCGTGATCGCGGCGGCGTTCGAGACGTTGATGCTGCGGATTTCGCCGCTGAAGGGGATGCGGGCCAGCACGTCGCAGTTCTCGCGGGTGCGCTGGCGCAGGCCCTTGCCCTCGGCCCCGAGCACGATCACGGCCGGGCGCTTCGGGCCGATGGTGTCCAGTACGGTCTCGGCGTCGGAATCGAGGCCGATCCGGGTGAAGCCGCGCTTGCCGAGGTCGACCAGGGCGTCCGACAGGTTGCGGACCACGATCAGGGGCACGTGCTCCAGGCCGCCCGAGGCGGATTTGGCCAGCACGCCCGTGGCGTTGGGCGAGTGCCGCGCGGTAGTGATGATGCCCGCCACCCCGAAGGCGGCGGCGGTGCGCACGATGGCGCCGACATTGTGCGGATCGGTGATCTGGTCGAGGGCGAGGAGCAGCACGTCGTCGCCCAGCTCGTCGAGATCCGGCCCCGGCAGGGGGTCGGCCTCCAGGTAGAGGCCCTGGTGCACGGCGTCGGGTCCGAGCAGCGCGTTGATGGCGCTCGGCCGCACCAGCTCGGGATCGATCCGCAGCGTCCCGATCTCCTCGGTGAGCCGGATCATGGCGTTCTCGGTGGCGAGCAGCCGGTGCAGCTTGCGGCCCTCGTTGGCCAGGGCCTGCGCCACCGGGTGCCAGCCGTAGAGGACGACGTGGTCGCCGGAGGCCGCCGCGACGCTCGCCGCGCCCCGCTGATTCTGCGGCGGTCCGCGCCGGAAGGGACTGCGCGAAAAGCCGGGCTTGTTCGTCCTCGGCCCCGGCGGGCCGTCGCGTCGCGTGGTCATGCAGTCAGGTCCGCTCTCCGGCCGCCGGAAGGAGCGGTCCGCGTGTCCGCCCGACAAACCGGCCGGGGCCGCATTCGTCAAGCCGCAAACCCGCGGCGATTCCCCCGTTGCCCCCGCGCCCGAAGCCGCATATAGAACCGCTCACCGCAGCGGCGCCCTTCGTCTAGCGGTCCAGGACGTCGCCCTTTCACGGCGAAAACACGGGTTCGATTCCCGTAGGGCGCGCCAGCGATGTCTTCGCGGTCGATCTCCGATCGCCCCCGATCCGCTCGATCTTGCCAGCTCGCAACGATGCTCGAACGCCTTTTCGGGCATATCGGACCACCGGTTCCGCTTCTCTAACGACTCCCCCCGGCGAGGGGTCCCGTACGGTCGCGGCCACGCAGTTTATCGGCTCGCTCATGCGCGGCGACGGGGCGTCACCATTCCTGCGGAGCCACGAGAAGCGGCGCCGTGCAGCGGATCACATTTCGAGATCTGAAAAGAGATGGTGAGCGCGCTGGGGCTCGAACCCAGGACCTACAGATTAAAAGTCCGTTGCTCTACCAACTGAGCTACGCGCTCGTGTGCGACGGGGCGTTGCGGCGCTCGGCGCCGCGCCGTGTCGAACAGCGTGGCTCGCAATAGGGGGTCGGCGGTATGGGGTCAACCGGCATCGCGGTCGTCCCCCGGGGATGGTGCGTCAGGCCGCGGCGCGCTCGGCCTCGGCCCGGGTCCAGGCCGCGCGGGTCTCGTCGCTGAAGTCGGCGAGGCGGCCCTGCGCGATGGCGGTGCGCAGGCCCGCCATCAGGTCCTGGTAGTAGGACAGGTTGTTCCAGGTGAGCAGCATCATTCCCAGGATCTCGTCGCTGCGCACCAGGTGGTGGAGGTAGGCCCGGGAATAGTCGCGGGCCGCCGGGCAGGACGAGGCCTCGTCCAGGGGGCGGGTGTCCTCGGCGTGGCGGGCGTTGCGCAGGTTGATCCGGCCGTGTCGGGTATAGGCGAGGCCGTGGCGGCCGGCGCGGGTCGGCATCACGCAGTCGAACATGTCGATGCCCCGGGCCACCGAGCGCATCAGGTCGTCCGGAGTGCCGACGCCCATGAGGTAGCGCGGCTTGCCCGCGGGCAGGTGCGGCTCCACGGTCTCGATCATCGCCAGCATCACGGCCTGGGGCTCGCCCACGGCGAGGCCTCCGATGGCGTAGCCCTTGAGGTCGAGGTCCACGAGGGCACGGGCGCTCTCCACCCGCAGGGCCGGCACGTCGCCGCCCTGGACGATCCCGAACATCGCCTTGCCGGGCTGGGTGCCGAAGGCCACGCGGCAGCGCTCGGCCCAGCGCAGGGACAGGTGCATTGCCTTCTCGATGGCCGCGTGCTGGGCCGGCAGGCGGACGCACTCGTCGAGCTGCATCTGGATGTCGGAGCCGAGTAGGCCCTGGATCTCGATGGAGCGCTCCGGGCTCATGTGGTGGGTCGAGCCGTCCACGTGGGAGCGGAAGGTCACGCCCTGCTCGTCCAGCTTGCGCAGGGCCGAGAGCGACATGACCTGGAAGCCGCCGGAATCGGTGAGGATCGGGTGCGGCCAGTTCATGAAGCGATGCAGGCCCCCGAGGCGGGCCATGCGCTCGGGACCGGGGCGCAGCATCAGGTGGTAGGTGTTGCCCAGGACCACGTCGGCCCCGAGTTCGCGGACCTGGCCCGGATACATCGCCTTCACGGTGGCGGCCGTGCCCACCGGCATGAAGGCCGGCGTCCGGATGGTGCCGCGCGGCATCGTGATCGCGCCGGTGCGCGCGGCCCCGTCGGTGGCGTCGACGCGGAAGGTGAATTCGGCGGGCAGGCCGGCGGATGCGGCGGGAGAGGCGGGCTCGGACATGGGCGCCGTCTTAGAGCCTCCGGCGCTTTCGAGGCAAACCCCGCGCGGGCCGGCGCCTCAGCCGCGCGCCGGAAACAGCAGGCTGGAATCGCCGTAGGAATAGAAGCGATAGCCCGCCGCGATGGCGTGCGCGTAGGCCGCCCGCATGGTCTCCAGGCCCGAGAAGGCCGAGACCAGCATGAACAGGGTCGAGCGCGGCAGGTGGAAGTTGGTCATCAGGGCGTCCACCGCGCGGATGCGCGTGCCCGGGGTGATGAAGATCTTGGTCTGGCCGGCGAAGGGGTGGAGGCGGCCCTCCCCGTCGGCCGCGCTCTCGAGGAGGCGCAGGGCCGTGGTGCCCACGGCGACGATGCGCCCGCCCCGCGCCCGCACGCCGTTGAGGGCCTCGGCGGTGTCGGCGTCGAGGCGACCGATCTCGGCATGCATGCGATGGTCGGCGGTGTCGTCGGCCTTCACCGGCAGGAAGGTGCCGGCGCCCACGTGCAGGGTCACGGTGTGGCGGGCGATGCCGGCGGCATCGAGTTCGGCCAGCATCGCCTCGGAGAAGTGCAGGCCGGCGGTGGGGGCCGCCACCGCGCCGGGCTCGCGGGCATAGACGGTCTGGTAGTCGGTGGCGTCCTGCGCGTCGGTGGGGCGCTTGCCGGCGATGTAGGGCGGCAGCGGAAGGTCCCCGATGGCGGCGATGGCCTCGTCCAGGGCCGGTCCGGCGAGATCGAAGCGCAGGGTGATCTCGCCGCCCTCCCCCTTCGCCGCGATGGTGGCGTCGAGGCCGCCGAGGGCGCAGGGCGCGCTGTCACCGTGGCGGCCGAAGCTGACCCGGTCGCCGGCGGCGAGGCGCTTGCCCGGCCGGGCGAAGGCGCGCCAGGTGTCCGCCGCCTCGCGCAGGTGGAGCATCGCCTCCATCCGCAGGCCCGGCGACCCCGGGCGATGGCGGACGCCGGCGAGCCGCGCCGGGATCACCCGGGTGTCGTTGAAAACCAGGGCGTCGCCCCGGCGCAGGAGCTGCGCGAGGTCGCGCACCCGCCGATCCTCCAGGCCGTCGTCGGGCCGGACCACGAGGAGGCGCCCGGCATCGCGGGGCACCGGCGGCCTGAGGGCGATGCTGTCTTCGGGCAGCTCGAAATCGAAGAGATCGACGCGCATGCCGCGCCACCTGCCCGGTTTGCCCGCGCGGATCAATGGTCCGGCGCGCGTGCCCGGAACCCGGGACGGTCCTGCCGGTTCGCTGAGGGGCCGGGCCACCGCCCGGCGCGCCTGAATTTTCGTACTTCCGGTTGCGATAGTCCGACCCCCTCACGGTGAGATCGAGTCAGGAGTTCGAGGCATGAGCGACGGGACCCCCCGGCCGGTGCGGCCGGGCCGCGTGACCCTGGACGGGCAGCTGGTGACGTACTGGGAGCGGGAGGCGCAGCGCCTCGAGACGCTGGCCGATGCCGCGCGCTGGAACTGGAGCGCCCGCAGCTTCCGGCGCAAGGCCGAGCGCGCCCGGGCCGAAGGCGCGCGCTTCGCCGCCCGCGAGCGGGCGCGCAAGCCCGTGGCGCCGGAGACGCCGGAGACCTCCGAGTCGGCATAGCCGCGGCTCAATCGTTCAGCGGCGGGTTCAACCTTTGCCGTGGCCTTCGCGCCGGGACGGGCGCTATGGCCGCGCGACCGGGCGTCGCTGCTGCGCCCGGGCCGAGACCGGACGTCGCCATGGACCGTACCCAGAAAGCTGCCCTCCTGAGCGCCGGCCTCGGCGCCCTGGTGATGGGCCTCAAGTTCGCCGCCTACTGGGTCACCGGCAGCCTCGCGCTGTACTCGGATGCCCTGGAGAGCATCATCAACGTGGTGGCGGCGGTGTTCGCCCTCGTCGCCCTGC
The DNA here is from genome assembly GCF_001422795.1 of Methylobacterium sp. Leaf88. Taxonomy (NCBI): domain Bacteria; kingdom Pseudomonadati; phylum Pseudomonadota; class Alphaproteobacteria; order Hyphomicrobiales; family Methylobacteriaceae; genus Methylobacterium; species Methylobacterium sp. Leaf88. The sequence goes on from NZ_LMMK01000012.1 coordinate 318,512, forward strand.
GGGTCGCCGCCCGTCCGGCCGACGACGACCACCCCTACGGCCACCACAAGGCCGAGTACTTCTCAGCCGTGATCGAAGGCGCGCTCATCGTCGTGGCGGCGATCCTGATTCTGCGCGAATCCTTCCACGGGCTTCTCGACCCGAAGCCCCTCGACGCGCCGCTGACCGGCCTTCTCGTCAACCTCGTGGCCAGCGCGATCAACGGCGCCTGGGCCGTGATCCTGCTGCGCCGAGGCCGGGAATGGCGCTCCCCCGCCCTGGTGGCGGATGCCCGGCACGTCATGGCCGACGTCGTCACCTCGGGCGGCGTGCTCGTCGGCGTCGCCCTGGTGGCGGTCACGGACTACGCGATCCTCGATCCGCTCATCGCCGGGCTCGTCGCCCTCAACATCCTGTGGTCGGGCTGGGGCATGATCCGCGATTCGGTCAGCGGCCTCATGGACAAGGCGGCCCCCGGCGAGATGGTCGCGCAGATCCGCGCGCTCATCTCCCTCCACAGCACCGGCGCCCTGGAGGCGCACGACGTCCGCACCCGCCACGCGGGACAGGCCACCTTCATCGACTTCCACCTCGTGGTGCCGGGCACGATGACGGTGCAGGATTCGCACGCGATCTGCGACCGGCTGGAGGCCGCCATCGAGAACGCCATCGAGGGCTCCGTGGTGGTCATTCACGTCGAGCCGGGCGAGCACGCCAAGGGGCGCGGCGTGCCGGTGATCTAGGGTCTCTCTCGTGGTTTTCTCTTCTCGGGAGAACCGATTTCCCCTCATCCCGGGTAAACTCTAGCCGAGGGACACCGTCTCGCCGAAGATCGCCTCGAAGGCGGCGCGCAGTTGCATGTCGACCTCGGGCATCGAGACGAGGTGGCCGAGATCGACGAGGCTGGTGACGCCGTGGCCGGCGATGCCGCAGGGGACGATGCCGGAGAAGTGCGACAGGTCCGGCTCCACGTTGAGGCTGATGCCGTGGAAGCTGACCCAGCGCCGGACCCGGATGCCGATGGCGGCGATCTTGTCCTCGACCGCCGCCCCGCGCTCCGGTCGGCGGACCCAGACCCCGACCCGGTCCTCCCGCCGCTCGCCGCGCACGTTGAAGGCCTCCAGGGTCGCGATGATCCAGGCCTCCAGGGCGGCCACGTAGGCCCGCAGATCCCGGCGGCGCCGGTTGAGGTCGAGCATCACGTAGGCCACCCGCTGGCCGGGCCCGTGATAGGTGTACTGCCCGCCCCGGCCCGTCCGGTGCACGGGGAAGCGCCCGGGGGCAACGAGGTCGGCGTCCTGCGCCGAGGTGCCGGCCGTGTAGAGCGGCGGGTGCTCCAGCAGCCAGACCAGTTCCGGCGCCTGCCCAGCCGCGATCGACTCGGCGCGCGCCTCCATGGCGGCCACGGCCTCCCCGTAGGGCACGAGCGCGTCGCTGATCCGCCAGTCCACCGGCGCCGCGCCGGCCATGGGCCGGAAGTCCCTCGGCGGGAGCGCCAGCCGGGTGGCGTTTAGGGTTTCGTTTACCAAGACTTCACCATCGCGCGTGGAAGGTGGACGGAAGGGTGGACGCCGCATCGCGCGCCGCCCCGGAGCGGGGGACGGGGCGCGTGGCGGTTCTGGAAGACCTGAAGGTCGATCTTAAGGTGGTGCTCGGACGCAGTCACATGCCGCTGCACATGCTGCTGCGCATGGGCCGGGGCGCCGTGATCGAACTCGAATCCACCGAGTCCGATATGGTCGAGATCCTCGCCAACGACCACCCGATCGCGCGGGGCCAGATCGTCGTGACGGGCAACCGCATCTCCGTGGAAATCACCGAGCTGATCCGCAAGGCCGAGGTGGTGCGCCTCGCCGGGGTGACCATCGGCGAGGGCGCGGTCCCGGTCCTCGAAGGCGGTGTCGATTTTCTCTGATCCCGCCCTCGCGGCGCTTGTCGGACGGAAATCCCTCTGTTATTGGCTGCGCCGCGCCCCGAGAGATCGGCCGCCGCAGCCGAGTGAGACAGGATCTCCGGGCCCGGTGACCGACGCGAACGGTGTGTTGACGATGCGGCCATGGCGGAATTGGTAGACGCGCTAGCTTGAGGTGCTAGTCCTGCAAGGGGTGGAGGTTCGAGTCCTCTTGGCCGCACCAACTCAACAGAGTTGGTGTCCCCTCCCGAACTGACGAGGTCGCTACCAGGCCTCCCCTTCTCCCTCCGACAACTCGTTCGATCAGGCGCCCTGCACAGGCGCGCCTCTTCCATCGCACGTCCGCTCCCACACCGAGACCGGCTCGCGGAGGGGCGCATAGGCGGCGCGGTAGCTGCGTGGGCCGATGACGGGCAGCAGCCGGTTTCGCGCCCAGTCCGGCAGCGCGGCGGTGCGCGACAGGCGATCGGTCATGGCCTGGACATGGGCCACGCGGGGGCGACGCCGCGCCTCGTAGGCGAGGCCGACCGTGTTCCAATCCGCTTCGCGCGCTAGGAGGTCCGCGAGTACCAGGGCATCCTCCAGGGCGAGGGCGGCGCCCTGTGCCCAGACCGGCGCGGTGGCATGGGCGGCATCGCCGGCCAGGAGAACCCGGCCTTGGGTCCAGCGCGCGATCCGCACCTCCTCGAGCGGGGAATGATGGATCGCGTCGGGATGGACCAGCACTCGATCCAGGGTGTCCTGCACCAGGCGCGGGAAGGGGGCGAACACCCGGCGGACTTTCGCCAGATCCCGTTCGCCCGCCCCGGTCCGGCTGATGGAAACCCAGCCATAGACCGCATCGGTGTCGACCGGGATGAGCAGGAACAGGCCCCCCGCCCCTGCCCAAAGGGTCCACGCATCGATGCCGGGGTTCGGGGCCATGAAGCGCCAGCTGGCCTGTCCGAGCACGGCCGCGCGGGTCGCCTGTTCGCCGAACATGGAACGCCGGACCGTCGAGTGGACCCCATCCGCGCCGACGAGCAGGCCGCCCTGCTCCACCCCTCCTTCGCCAAGATCGACGCTCACGCCCGAGGCGGTCGCCCGGACCGCGCGGATCGTGCCGCCGCGCCGGATCGCCTCCGGCGGGAGGTCCTGCCCCAGGATGCGCTGAAGGTCGGTGCGGCGCAGGCAGCGCGGGCAGGCCGCCTCCCCCCAGAACGCCGCCTCGTCCACGGCGAACAGGAGCTGGCCGCGATGGGTGCGATATTCGCGGCGCCGGACGGGCGACCCGACGCGCTCCAGGGCGTCGCCCAGCCCGAGTTGCCCGAGGGCCTGCACCGCGTTGCCCGGGAGGTTGATGGCGAGCCCGCCATCCTCCGGCGCCGTGCGCCGCTCCAGGGCGAGGACGGGCACCCCGCGCCGGTGCAGGGCCCGCGCCGCCGCCAGTCCCGCGATGCCGCCGCCGGCGACGAGGACGCGCCCGCGCGCATCATCAATCATGAAGCCTCTCCGTTCGCGTCCCGACCGGCGCTGCGCACTCTGCACGCGCGCCACTGTGGCAAGGATGCGCGCGCGCGAGAACCGCCTGCCGCGCCGGACCTTCCCGGTATGGGTTCGCCCTGTGCGGCGGGTTCCCGCGCAGGTCTGCCCTGTGCCAGACCGCCTTGTCCGGGTCGGGCATGTGCGAGACCGATGCGCGCGGCCCGGCGCTTGCAAGCGAATCGCAGCAGGTCGAACGCGGGTGTCGGCGACGACGCTCCTTGCTGGCGGTTCTCGCCGCCGGCCCGCGGCGATGACGGAAAATGGGTGCCATCGCGACCGAAACTACGTAGGTCTGACGGAGACGCTCGCCGAGCGCAGAGGGAAGCGGAATGCGGTTGATCGAGGACGTGGATGCGAGAGGGGGGCGACGGCTCCTGCGCGGTGCCTACATCTGGTATCGCTTCACCATCCTCGCCGTTCGCGAGATCCTGACGCGCCGCGACACCGAGCACGACCGGGGCGGGGCCCCGTCCTACCCAGGGCCGCACGCGGGATCCCACCCGCGCCGGCTGTCCTGGTCGAGCGGCCCCAAGGCCTGAGAGCCGGCCGACCCGATCCTCGGTGGGGTCGAGCAGCAATTGGATGCTCTCGCCCCCCGCGTCGGCTCAGCTCTCCAGGCGCTCGTCGCCCAGGAACTCGATCCCGAATCCCGAGAGTCCGACATAGGCGCGCGACGAGGTCGCGAGGTTGCGGATCGACGAGACGCCGAGATCGCGCAGGATCTGGGCGCCGAGCCCGACTTCGCGCCACTGCGCGACGCGCTGCGCCTCCGAACCCTCCTCGACGAAGGGCTTCAGGGGCACGCCGGCCGTGCCGTCGCGGAGGTAGACGAGGATGCCGCGGCCTTCCTCGGCGAAGCGGCGCATCACCGCCTCGATCTGGCGCCCGCCCTCGATGACGTCGGCCACCACGTTCGACCGGTGCAGGCGCACCAGCACGTCCTCGCCGTCGCCGATGCGGCCGTGGACGAAGGCGAATTGCTGCACGGTCTCGAACGGCGTCGTGTAGGCGTAGCCCGTCATCTCGCCGAACTCGGTCTTCACCGGAAAGGTGCCGACCCGCTCCACCAGGGTCTCGCGGGCCTGCCGGTAGGCGATCAGATCGGCCACCGAGACGCGCTTGAGGTTGTGCAGCTCGGCGAAGGCCGTGATCTGCGGACCCTTCATCACCGTGCCGTCGTCGTTGGCGAGTTCGCAGATCACGCCCACCGGAGGCAGGTTCGCGAGCTTGCACAGGTCCACCGCCGCCTCGGTGTGGCCGGAGCGCATGAGCACGCCGCCATCCTTGGCGATCAGCGGGAAGACATGGCCGGGACGGACGAAATCGTCCTCGCCCATGTTGCCGTTGGCCAGCGCCCGCACCGTGTTGCAGCGCTGCTCGGCCGAGATCCCGGTGGTCAGCCCGTGCTTGGTGTCCACCGTCACCGTGAAGGCGGTACCGAGCGGCGCGTCGTTCGAGGCCACCATCGGGTCGAGGCGCAGGCGCCGGGCCTCGGCCCGGGTCAGGGGCGCGCAGACGATGCCGCAGGTGTTGCGGATGATGAAGGCCATCTTCTCCGGCGTGCAGAGCGCGGCGGCGACGACGAGGTCGCCCTCGTTCTCGCGGTCGTCGTCGTCGGTGACGACGACGATCTCGCCGCGAGCATAGGCCTCGATGGCCTCGGTGACGTGGGTGTGGGGCACGGGCTGTCTCTTGGCGTTTCGCGGATCGGACGACGGCGGGCGCGGGCAGGATCAGTCCCGCGCGCCGACCTGCCCCCGATGACGCAGATAGTGATCGGCGAGGACGCACGCCATCATGGCCTCGGCCACCGGTACGGCGCGAATGCCGACGCAAGGGTCGTGGCGCCCCTTGGTGACGAGGTCGACGTCGCGGTTGTCCCGGGAGACGCTCATGCGCGGCGTCAGGATCGAGGAGGTCGGCTTCACGGCGAAGCGGCAGACGATGGGCTGGCCGGTGGAGATGCCGCCCAGAACCCCGCCCGCATGGTTGGCGAGGAAGGTCGGGGCGCCGGCATTGCCCGAGCGCATCTCGTCGGCGTTCTCCTCGCCCCGCAGGGACGCGGCGGCGAAGCCGTCGCCGATCTCGACACCCTTCACGGCGTTGATCGACATCATGGCGGCGGCGAGATCCGCGTCGAGCTTGCCGTAGATCGGCGCGCCGAGACCGGGGGGCACGCCCTCGGCCACCACCTCGATCACCGCGCCGACGGACGAGCCGTCCTTGCGGATGCCGTCGAGGTAATCGGCATAGAAGGTCGCGGTCTCGGGGTCCGGACAGAAGAACGGGTTGGCGTTCACCGCCTCCCAGTCCCAGCGCGACCGGTCGACGGCGTGGGGGCCCATCTGCACGAGGGCGGCCCGGATGGTGACGCCGGCGGGCAGGACCTTGCGGGCGACGGCGCCCGCCGCGACCCGCGCGGCGGTCTCGCGCGCCGAGGAGCGCCCGCCGCCGCGATAGTCGCGGATGCCGTACTTGGCCTCGTAGGCGTAGTCGGCATGGCCGGGCCGGTAGCTGTCCCGGATCTCGGAGTAATCCTTCGAGCGCTGATCGGTGTTCTCGATCTCCAGGGCGATCGGCGTGCCGGTGGTGAGCTGGACGCCGCCGGTGCGGTCGTCGGCGAAGACGCCCGAGAGGATGCGGACCTGGTCGGGCTCGCGCCGCTGGGTGGTGAAGCGCGACTGGCCGGGCTTGCGCCGGTCGAGTTCCGCCTGGATGTCCTCCGCCGACAGGGCGAGCCCGGGCGGACAGCCGTCGACCACGCAGCCGAGGGCGACCCCGTGGCTCTCGCCGAAGGTGGTGACGCGAAACAGGTGTCCGAACGTATTGTGCGACATGGCGCTCCCGCTCTAGCGCGGGTTTGGCCCGAGGGCCAGCGCGGGGCCATGCGCCGGTCCGGGGGCGACCCTGCGCCAGGACACGCGCTGCGCCTCAGGCATCCGGCCGCGCGAGCACGCCGCCGGTGGTCGGCTCGCGCACGCCGGTGGTGGACGGGAAGGTGATCGGCAGGCCCTTGAGCGAGCGCACCGCGAGATGCGCGAAGGCCTGTGCCTCGAGATAGGCTGAGGACCAGCCGATGGCGTCCGCCGTCGTGATCTCGGCGCGCAGGTGGTAGTTCAGCAGGCGCACGAGCTCGCCGTTGCGGGCGCCGCCGCCGGCCACGATCCAGCGGGCCGGGATCTCGGGGGCGTGGTCGAGGGCGCGGGCCACTGCGCGGGCGGTGAAGGCCGTAAGGGTCGCGGCGCCGTCCTCCGTCGAGAGCTGGCCCGCGAGCTTGTGCGAGAACCAGTTGCGGTCGAGGGATTTCGGCGGCCGCCGGGCGAAGAACGGGTGGATCAGCAGCCAGGCCAGCAGCGGCTCGTCGGGGCGTCCGCGGGCGGCGGTGCGGCCGCCGTCGTCGAGGGGGCGGCCGGTGCGCTCCCGCATCCAGTCGTCGATCAGCGCGTTGCCGGGCCCCGTGTCGAACGCGATGACGTCGCCGTTCGCCGACAGGATGGTGGCGTTGGCGACCCCGCCGATGTTCAGGATGCCGAGGGCCCCCTCGAAGCCGGAGGCGCGGGCAAGGGCCTGGTGGAACACCGGGACCAGGGGGGCGCCCTGCCCGCCCGCCACCACGTCGGCGTGGCGCAGGTCCGACACCACGGCGATGCCCAGCCGCCGGCTCAGGGCCGCGCCGTCGCCGATCTGCACGCTCATGCGCTGGTCCGGCCGGTGCACCACGGTCTGGCCATGGAAGCCGATCACGTCGATGTCGGCCGGGGTGAGATGGTTGTCCGCCAGGAAGCTCTCCACCGCCTCGGCATGGGCGGCGGTGACGAAGGCCTCGGCCTCCGCCAGGCAGCCCGGCCGGTCCTCGCGGGCGGAGACTCCTTCCGAATCGATCAGCGCCTGGCGCAGCAGGGCTCGGTCCTCGTCCGAGTAGCCGCGATAGCCCGTCGGCCCGAGGGGCTCGAGGTAGCCGTTGTGGCTCTGGACCACCCGCACGGTCTCCCCGTCGGTCTCGATCAGGGCGACGTCGACGCCGTCGAGGGACGTGCCGCTCATCAACCCGATCGCGCGCATCATCGTCATGGTGCCCTCCCCGGGCCTTGATGCCCGTGCCTTCCGTCCGCAGCCCTGCTAAGAGCCGCCCCACATCCCGTGCGGTGCTATCACGCGGCCTTCAACGCTGTCCCGTGCCGCGATTCTCGAAACCGGAACCTCGCATGTCCTCCGACGCCCCCCAGGCTGCCGCCGCAAACGCGCCCTTCCAGCCGCAATCCGATTTTCTGAAGGTCCTGACCGAGCGCGGCTACATCCACCAGGGGTCGGACCTCGCCGGCATCGATGCGGCCGCCCGCGAGGGCCGGCTGACGGCCTATGTCGGGTACGACTGCACTGCCGCCTCCCTGCATGTGGGCCACCTCCTCTCGATCATGATGCTGCACTGGCTCCAGGCCACCGGCGGCACGCCCATCACCCTGATGGGCGGCGGCACGACGCGGGTGGGCGACCCCTCGGGCCGGGACGAATCGCGAAAGATCCTCACCCTCGCGCAGATCGAGGAGAACAAGGCCGGCATCCAGAAGACCTTTTCGCGGTTTCTCACGTTCGGTGACGGCGGCCAGGCTGCGACGATGGTCGACAATGCCGAGTGGCTGACCAAGCTGAACTACATCGAGATGCTGCGCGACATCGGGCGCCACTTCTCGGTCAACCGCATGATGTCGATGGACAGCGTGCGCATGCGCCTGGAGCGCGACCAGGAACTCTCGTTCCTGGAGTTCAACTACATGATCCTGCAGTCCTACGACTTCGTCGAGCTCAACCGTCGCTACGGCTGCGTGCTGCAGATGGGCGGCTCGGACCAGTGGGGCAACATCGTCAACGGCATCGATCTCGGTCGCCGCATGGGCACGCCGCAGCTCTACGGGCTCACCTGCCCGCTGCTGACCACCGCCTCGGGCGCCAAGATGGGCAAGACCGCCGCCGGGGCGGTCTGGCTCGATGCCGGGATGCTCAGCCCCTACGATTACTGGCAGTTCTGGCGCAACACCGAGGACGCCGATGTCGGCCGCTTCCTCAAGCTGTTCACCCTCCTGCCCATGGACGAGATCGCGCGCCTGGAAGCCTTGCCCGGCGCGGGCATCAACGAGGCCAAGAAGGTGCTGGCGACGGAGGCGACGGCCCTGATGCACGGCCGCGAGGCGGCGGACGCCGCCGCCGAGACGGCCCGCAAGACCTTCGTCGAGGGCACGGTGGCGCAGGACCTCCCGAGCATCACCGTCTCGCCCGAGCTCCTGGACGCCGGCCTCGGCGTCCTCTCGGCCTTCGGCCCGGACTACGCCAAGCTCCTGCCCTCCACCAGCGAAGGCCGCCGCCAGATCAAGAGCGGGGGCCTGCGCGTCAACGACGTGCCGGTGACGGACGAGCGGGCGGTCCTGCGCACGGCGGACCTCACCGCGGACGGCGTCATCAAGCTCTCGTTCGGCCGCAAGAAGCACGTGCTCGTCCGCGTCGCCTGAGAGGTGATCCGCCGTATCGACCCGAGACCGTGGCCCGATCCTGGAAACCCCGGAAGTCCCCTGCCTTGGTCGGGACCGGGGGACGTGGCATGACGGGCCGATGCGCATTCCTTCGCTGCCAGACCATAGCGTGGCCGTCTCGGCCTGCCGGAGCGAGAAAGGTCGCTTTCGCTGGTCGGTCTGCACGACCGGCTATCACCCATACCGGTCCCCGAGTTCCTACCCGTCCGCGGCCCTCGCGCTCGCAGCGGGGATCTCGCACGCGCGTGTCCTGGCCGAGCAGCATCCGATCCGCGCCCGGATCAACGACGGGAGCTGGCTCTAGGCGCACGTTCGCGCCCGACAGCGTCGGGGCGGCGGGATCCGACCCAATCTACAATAAGTGTAGGTGATCGATCGATCGAGGCGCATACTGCCCGCTGGGTAGGAATCTCTATGACAATCAAAGAACTCGTGCGTCGGCGTCGATCTTCGGCAGGACAGGCGGCCGTCGTCGGTGTGACGCGTGCTTTAGAGATGGCGTTTCCCATCATCGAGAACGAAGCGGGGCTTAATCGCATCGGTCGGGCCCTGGCCGCCCTCGTCGCGTTGGACGCCGTCGCCGAGCGCGTGGTCGCCGTCGAGGCGGCCTGAGTGAGGGAAGTCTGATCGCGACGGACGTCGCCGGGGCGGACGCGATTGGCCACCGGGGCGGTGCGACGGCCGCTCGCCAGGCGTCTTCGCGCAACTTCAACAGATCACAGCCAAAACGCAGGCGATCCCCCGGACCGCATGCGTCCGTGCCCTGCGATCGGTCCGTTGGCGTCGTTCGCACCGAAGGTCGGCCCCGGAGCGCGCCTGTCGCTGAGCGCAGGGCCGAGGCGTGGCGGGGATTCGGATCTCAAACCGGTATCAGTGTCTGAGCGAGGTGGCGCCGATGCAGGTTCCGATGATGAAGATGAGCGCCGCGGCACAGAAGTGCAGCGCGGGAGATGGTGTCCGGGAGAGCGTTGGCTCGGAATTTCCGGCCTGAGCCCGGACCATCGTTGCGCCGATCGCCAGAGCGACCAGGGCGACCGCCACGTCGAGGGCCACTTCGAGGAATTCCTTCATCCAAGGTGCCCTAATCCCATTGCTGGCTGTCGAGGTTGCAAGCGCCGTTCGTCAGCTTGGCAATGGCCGACATGGCCTCATCGAGGCTCGGGTGCCGGAGCTTGATGGTCTGCAGGATCGTGCCCGGCTCCGGTTCGATGCTGACGGTATCCCCCGTCGCGCTTCTTCGGATCGTTCCCAGATCGCGACCCAGCCGATCCTTCAGCGACCAGACATCGACGTCCGATTTCATCGGCGTGAGGACGACATCCATCGGCGGTCCCTTAGAACACTGACCAGAGAGTAACGTCAGCCCTATCGTTGGCCGCTGACGCGCGAGATCCCTCATCAAAGATGCACTCGGGGTCGGTCTCTGACAATCATGGAAAGCAAACTTATTTTTATTTGAACGCGTAGGAGCTTTCAGAAACTCGTGTATGTTCGCCTAAATCTTGAAAAGGGCGAAACATGTTCCGAATTATTCTCCGTCACGAGACGTCGGCGCTTGGCTCGAAGGCTTGGACCGACGACCTGGACTCGGCGAAGTCTCATGTGAAGGCCCTGATCGACAAGCCGGGTACGGGCGTTCGACCCACATCCGCGGAGATCCGCGATGGCATCTCGCAGGCGATCGTCTACCGGTATCCCCCTCTCCCGTAGGGTCCGGTCGACCGCCGTGACGCTGGGGCACCGAGCCCGCGCACCGCGATCCCCCGTCCGTCACGAAACATCCCGAAGCGGGGTGCCAGGCGACGTCGGGGGATGGTTCGCCGCGAGATCTCCCCTGCGTCCAGGGCGGGGGGCAATGAAGTCAACGAAGGCGCGCAACGGCGCCGGCAGGTAGCGGCGCCCGGGATAGTACAGGAACGGCCCGGAGAACCGCTGCCACCAGGGCTCCAGCACGGGCTCCAGGGCGCCGCTGTCGAAATGCGGCTGGAGCCAATCCTCGAACAGGTTCAACAGTCCGACGCCGGCGATCGCCGCGTCGATGGCGAGTTCGGTCGCCGCCCCGACGCGCACGACCAGCGGCCCCGTCGGCTCCACCCGGACGATCTCGCCGGCGCGCTCGAATTCCCAGGCCGGCATGGCGCCGCTGGCGAAGCGGCCGCCGATGCAGGCATGGTCGAGGAGGTCGCGCGGGTGCTCCGGCCGGCCGTGCCGGTCGAGATAGGCCGGCGCCGCCGCCGTGGCGAAGCGCTGCTCCCGCGGGCCGATCGGGACCGCCACCATGTCCTGCTCCAGGCGCTCGTCGTAGCGGATGCCGGCATCGCAGCCGGCGGCCAGCACGTCGACGAAGCTGTCGTCGGCGATCACCTCCAGGCGGATGTCGGGATAGGCCGCGAGGAAGGGCGGGACGATCCGGGGCAGCACCAGCCGGGCCGCGCTCACCGGCACGTTGAGCTTCAGCGTGCCGGCCGGCCGATCGCGAAAGCCGTTGACCACGTCCACCGCCGCCGCGACCTCGCCGAGGGCCGGTTTCAGGCGCTCCAGAAGACGCAGGCCGGCCTCCGTCGGGACGACGCTGCGGGTGGTCCGGTTCAGGAGCCGGACCCCGAGGCGCGTCTCCAGGCGCCGCACCGCCTCGCTCAGTCCGGAGGCGCTGAGCCCGCTCGTGCGGGCACCGTCCCGAAAGCCGCCGGCTTCCGCCACGGCCACGAAGGCCGCGAGTTCCCCGAGATCGGTGCGCATCGTTCGTTTCCCCGCACGGCCCGTGCGCATTGTGCCGGATTATCGCGCGGGGCGGCAGGGGCTAGGTGGAGCTCAGCGCAGAGGAGTTTTCCATGAACGATCGCGATAGGGCGAAGGATCTCGACGGGGCCGGCACCTACCGGCTCGGCGACCGGACGGTGAGGCGGATGGGCTACGGTGCCATGCAGCTCGCCGGACCGCAGGTGTTCGGCCCCCCGAGGGACCGGGCTCGTGCTGTGGCCGTGCTGCGGGAGGCGGTGGCCTCCGGTGTGGATCACATCGACACGAGCGATTTCTACGGCCCCCACGTCACGAACCAGATCATCCGCGAAGCGCTGCATCCCTACCCGGACGATCTCGTTCTCGTCACCAAGGTCGGAGCGCGGCGGGGACCGGACGCCTCCTGGAACCCGGCCGCCTCGGCCGAGGACCTGACGCGCGCCGTCCACGACAACCTGAGGAACCTCGGCGTCGAGGCGCTGGATGTGGTGAACCTGCGGATCATGTTTAACGCGCACGGTCCCGCCGAGGGCTCCATCGCGGAGCCCCTGGGCGTCCTGGTCGACCTGCAGCGCCAGGGACTCGTGCGCCGGATCGGACTCAGCAACGTGACGCCGCGCCAGGTGGCCGAGGGGCGCGCGATCACGCCCATCGTCTGCGTGCAGAACGCCTACAACCTCGCGCAGCGGGCGGACGACGCGCTGGTCGACGACCTTTCCGCCGCCGGTATCGCCTACGTGCCCTTCTTTCCGCTGGGCGGCTTCAGCCCGCTCCAGTCGACGACGCTGTCGGCCGTCGCCGCGCGCCTCGGCGCGACCCCGATGCAGGTCGCCCTCGCCTGGCTCCTCGCCCGGGCGCCCAACATCCTGCTGATCCCCGGCACGTCGTCGCCGGAGCACCTGCGCGAGAACATGGCCGCCGCCGGTCTGTCCCTGCCGGCGGACGCGCTGGCGGAGCTCGACGGGATCGCGGGCGCGGGCTGACCATGGGGATCCCGGAGCGGGGTCGCGCGCAGGACGGCGAGCCCCTCAGCGCTCGGTCTCGCTCATCGGCGCGCCCGCAGCGAGGCCGTCATTGCCGCCGCCCGCGCTGAACAGCTTGCGCAGGATGCCGGGGGCGAGGGCCGAGAGCGGGTTCACACTCACGTCCGGCTTGGCGAGGCGGCCGGACACCCGGAAGTTCAGGGCGAACAGGCCCTCGTTCCGGCCGCCACCGAGGAGCTGGCCGAGGATCGGCAGCTGGGAGACGACGTTGTTCAGGCCGTAGAGCGGCACGAAGGTGCCGTTGATGTCGGTGCGCTCCTTGGCGGTGTCGAGGAAGCCCGTCATGGTGAAGCCCATGGCGGGGTTCGAGATCGCCGCGTCGCTGATGTCGATCCGGCTGCCTGTGCGCGTGAAGATCGCCCGCAGGCGGTCGAACTCCACGTCGTTGCCGGCATTCTGCACGACGTATTTCCGGCCGCGGGAATCCACGACCTCGCTGGTGGCCGGCCCCTGCGCCATGATGCTGGACAGGGCCGGCTCGTTGCGCAGGATGAAGTTGCGGATCTGGACGGAGCCCGGCTGCGGCCCGTCGTTCAGGGCGCTCGTCATGATCAGCTTGCCGCCGTACATCCGCTTGTAGATGTCGGCGAAGCGCAGGGTCGAGCCGGCATCCAGCGTCTCGATGGTGACGCTCGAGGCGCCGCGATCGGTGTGAGTCACCTGCGCCGAGAAGGGCGCGCTGCTGAACTTGCCCTGGACGCGCCCGCTTCGCAGGTCTCGGCCGCGCAAGGAGAGCTTGGCGCTGGCATTGGTCAGGGATTCCCCGTTGAAGCCGCTGACGATGCCGAGGCTGAGATCGGCCTCGACATCCTTCGGGTTCGCATCCCGGGCCCCCTTGACGTCGGGCCCGCCGAGCCCGCGCAGGAACGGGCGCGCATCGGCCACGGCGCCCCGGACGGCGACCCGATAGGCATTGCCGCCGGTGCGGTCGACCTGGACGCGCATGTCGTCCCCAGGCGAGAGCTTCAGCGCCGTCAGATCCGCGCGCTCCAACCCCCCGTCGCCGTTGAGGCTGGCGCTGCCGCGCGCCATCAGCGGTCCCGCGTCAACGACGAGATCGCGCAGGTCCTGGTTGCCGTTCGCCCCCTCGCTCACGGTGAAGCTCGCGCGTCCGGCCTTGCCGACGGCCTTCGTCACGCCCGGCAGGAGCCCGTCGCTCCCCATCCGGGTGAGGTCGGCCTCCACGCGGATCGGGGGCTTGCCCGGTCCGGTCCGGCCGATCGGCAAGGTCAGGCGGACCGGGATGGTGCCGGTGATCTGGGGCGCCACCGGCAGGCCCTTGCGGGCCCGCAGGGCGTCGTCGATGGCCAGGCCGATATTCACCTCGCCGGGCGCGCCGGCCTTGGGCTGGCGCAGGTCCACCGTGATCGGCGTACCCATGACGCGGCCGTCGCCCTTGAGCGAGAAGGCGCCCCGCTCGCAGAGGACAGTGAAGCGTCCGCCCTCGAGCCGCTCCTTCCCGAACACCTTGTCGACCGCGATGTCCGACAGGGTCCCGGTGATGCTCACCGGCAGGTCCGGTAGGTCGGGGATGTGCTTCAGGTTAAGGGGGAAGTCGATGCGCAGGTCCGCGGCGCCCTTCACCGTCCCGGGATCGAGATCGAGGCCCGTGAGGGTCTTGAACATGTTGGTCTGCAGCAGCGAGACCAGGGCGTCGGCGCCGCCGCTGAGGCGCAGCCCGATCTGCGCCGTCACCGTGTCGGGGGTGATCTTGGGGATCACGAAGGATCCATCCGAGATCGACAGGGTCCGGTTGTCCGCCATGCGGACATCGGCGGTGACGTTGCGGATCTTGGTCGTCTGTCCGGTGATCGTGCCGGTCACCCGACCCCGCGTGAGCGGCGGCGAGTCGGGCACCACGATCAGGGTGGCATCGGAGACCGCGAAATCGATATGGACCGCGTTGTCGGGCATCGGCTCGCCGCGGGTGGCGGCGGCGAGTTCCGAGCCGCTCATGTCCACGGTGATGTCGACCGCGTTGACCTTTCCGCCGCGCAGGTTGTCCACGAGGTAGTTGCGGGCGGGCGGCGCCACGTGCTCGGGCCAGAGGCGCAGCGCCATGCGCCCGTCGGTGTCGCCGGCGACGATGTGCAGGGTCAGCCCGTCATCGTCGGCCGAGGTCCCGATGGTCCCGGTGATCCGGCCGTTGGCGGCACCGGCCCGGACCGAAAAGTCGTCGATGACGATCCCGCCGGCCTTGCCGGTGAGATGGGCCGAGACCGTGTCGAGGCCGACGGGTTTGTCGGCCGCATTGGCCCCGCGCAGCACCGCGTCCTTGCCCGCCAGTTCCAGGGTCCAGGCGGAATCCGCGCCCGCGGGCGCCGCGGTCCAGGCGCCGGTGAGGTGCACCGCGTTGCCGGCCCCGCGATAATCGAGGGCGTCGAGCTTCATCGCCCGGCCGGCCTCGTCCCAGCTCACCGCGGCCGCGAGGCTGTCGATGGTGACCGGGTTGAAGTCCTTCTCCTCGATCAGGACGTTGCCGCCGCCGGTGCGGATCTCGGCCGTCATCGTCTCGATGCGCCCGGCATCGATCGCCACGTCGGCCTTGGCCGAGAGCTTGAGGTCGGTGTCCACCGGCAGCTTCGACTGGCCGGACAGGAGGAGGAGGTCGCTGATCGGCAGGTCGTCGAGGGTGATGATGCCGGTGCGCTTAGTGCCCCCGGCCTCGTGCAGGTCGCCGCCGAAGCGCCATTCCCCGTGCGGCCCGTCGATGCGCAGTTCGAAGACCCGGGCGTCGCGCACGGCATCGCGGCGGAACAGGCCGTTGACGTGCTCGAACACGGCGCGCTGGCGGGCATCGTCGTCGATGAGCGTGAGGCGTCCGTTGGTGATCCGCGCCCGGTCGAGGGCGCCGATCACGCCGGCGGAATCGAGCACCACCCCGAAGATCGAGGCGACGCTGGCGGAGATCGGCGAGACGTGGCCGGCCGCGGCATCGACGCTCGGCAACGTGTGGGGCACCACCGCGCTGCCCGGGCTGCTGTCGGAGGCCGCGAAGGCGATGCTGCCGTTGCGGTGGACCAGGGCCGTCATCTGCAGGTCCCGGAACTCGATGGCCCGCGGCTGCACCGCGAGGCGCAGGAGGCTCCAGGTGTCGAGGCTGACCACGGCCAGGGGCGCCCGGACCACGAGGGCGCCCTCGGGATTGTGGATGTCGAGGCCGGCGACGCGCAGGGCCAGGGACTGCTCCGCGTCGAGCTCCAGGGCGCTGTCGCTGAGAGCGACGCGCCAGCCGGGACCGATGCTGCCGGCGATGGCCGAGGCCACGCGCTCCGACATGCCGTCGATGCGCAGGGGACCCATCGACAGGCGGCCGATGACTCCGCCGACGGCGACCGTCAGGCCGACCACCAGGGCGGCCGCAATCCAAAGCAGCGGCCGCCGCCGTGCGGCGGGCCGCGCGGGCCGCGAACCTTTGGCCGTTTCCTGGTCCATCAATCCTTGTGCCGCTGGATCGGAACGTCCCCTCGGGCTATCGAGCGGCAGTCCTACGGGTTTCTGCTTGCGCGGGTCTTTGGCGTTCGTCGGTCCTGGTGCGCCGGGGCGTGGAACTCCCGTCGCGGTGCAACGCCAGAGGCACACCATCAATCGGCCGAAAGGAAGGCATGATGCCCCTCGATACCGGAGATCAGGCGCCCGACTTCACCCTGCCGGGCGCCGGCGACGAGACGATCAGCCTCGGGGACCTGTCGGGCCGCAAGGCGGTCCTGTACTTCTACCCCAAGGACGACACGAGCGGTTGTACCCTGGAGGCGCAGGGCTTCAACGCCCTCGGCCCCGACTTTGCCGCGGCTGACACCATCGTGATCGGGGTGTCGCCGGACTCGGTGAAGAGCCACGACAAGTTCCGCGCGAAGTACGCCCTCACCTTTCCGCTGGCCTCCGACGAGGGCAAGGCCATGCTCGAGGCCTATGGCGTGTGGGTCGAGAAGAGCATGTACGGCCGGAAATACATGGGCGTGGAGCGTACGACGATGCTCCTGGACCGCGCTGGTCGCATCGCCCGGATCTGGCCGAAGGTGAAGGTGCCGGGCCATGCCGAGGCGGTGCTGGCCGCCGCCCGCGATCTGGCCTGAGGACTGGATTCCGTATGATGAATCGTCGGGGCTGCGCCTTGGCGGTTCGTTAACCCTGATCCGGGCAGGGTGACGCGGTGGATCAGGTCACGCGTCCCATGCCATCGTCTTCCCGGAAATTCTCCTCGACGGCGAACCGCGTCGTCCCCGCCGGCCCGGCTTCGGCGCTGCGGTCCCGCCTCCTCGCCGGAGCGCTGGCCGTCGCCGTCGCCTGGGCCGGCGGGGCGACGTACTACCTCGTCTTCCACGACGAGGTGCTGGCCCGCTTCGTCTCGCAGCAGAGCGCCCTCCAGTACGGCTACGAGGAGCGGATCGGCACCCTGCGCCTGCAGCTCGACCGGGTGACGATGGAGCAGGCGGCGTCGCGCGACGGCCTCGCCCAGCGCATGGCCGAGCTCGCGCGCCGGCAGGCCGCGCTGGAGGCCCGCCAGGCCGCCATCGCCACCCTCGCGGGCGATCCCGACGCCGCGACGCTGGCCGCCCCCGTGAGCGAGGCGCCCGAGCCCGCGATCAAGGGCCCGTCCAATTCCCTGCCGGGCACCCTGTCAGGCGCCAAGCCCTTCCCGACCCCCGATGCGCTCCAGCTCAGGACCGCCGCCGACCCCTCCTCCGGGCGACAATCCGCCCGCGCGGTCGAGGGAAGGGTCGCGGCCCTGGAGCAGCGCCTGGACGGCCTCGCCGAGGCGCAGTCCCGCGTGCTCGCCACGATCGGGGCGCGGGCCGGCAAAGGCGCCCAGCGCCTGCGCGGCCTCGTCGCCCGCCTCGGTCTCGATCCCGCCCGCTACGAGCACGAGCGTCCGGCCGGGATCGGTGGGCCGCTGGTGCCCCTGAGCGGCGACGCGTTCGCCCTGTCCCTGTCGGAGGTTCAGCGCTCCCTGGCCGAGGAGGCGCATCTGCGCCGGATCACGGCGGCCCTCCCCGTGCGCCGTCCGCTCTCCGGGGACCTCAGCCTGTCCAGCAATTTCGGCCCCCGCCTCGATCCGTTCACCCGCGGCTACGCCATGCATACCGGCATGGACATGCGGGCGGAGACCGGAGAGCCGGCCCGCGCCACGGCGGCGGGACGCATCACGGTGGCCGAGTACAATGGCGGCTACGGCAACATGGTCGAGGTCGATCACGGCCACGGCCTCGTGACGCGCTACGCCCATCTCTCGGCCTTCGACGTATCGCCGGGCCAATGGGTCGAGCCGGGCACGATCGTCGGACGCGTGGGCTCCACCGGCCGCTCCACCGGCAGCCACCTGCATTACGAGACCCGCATCGACGGCGAGCCGGTCGACCCGGTGCGCTTCCTCAGGGCCGCCGACGTGCTCTGACCGGCCCTCCGCCGGCTCCGCCTCGCGTCGGGATTCTCCGGCGAGGGAGCCGGCGCGGCGTTTTCCCGAAGCCGGGAAACGCCGTCCGACCACCCGGGAGCGGGCGCGCGCCCTACTCGATGTCCTCGACCACATCCGCCCCGCCATAGACGCGCTGGGCGAGGGACGCTTCCATGAACGGATCGAGGGAGCCGTCCAGCACCGCATCGGGATCGGTGGACTGGGTGCCGGTGCGCAGGTCCTTCACGAGCTGGTAGGGCTGCAGCACGTAGCTGCGGATCTGGTGACCCCAGCCGATGTCGGTCTTCGCGGCGGCCTCGGCACTGGCCTTCTCCTCCCGCTTCTTCAGCTCGGCCTCGTACATGCGGGCGCGTAGCATGTTCCAGGCGGTGGCCCGGTTCTTGTGCTGCGAACGCTCCTGCTGGCACGCCACCACGATGCCCGTCGGAATGTGCGTGATGCGCACCGCCGAATCGGTGGTGTTGACGTGCTGGCCGCCCGCGCCCGACGACCGGTAGGTGTCGATGCGGCAGTCGGATTCCTTGATCTCGATCTCGATCCGGTCGTCGATGACCGGATAGACCCAGACGCTGGCGAAGCTGGTGTGGCGGCGCGCGCTCGAATCGTAGGGCGAGATCCGCACCAGCCGGTGCACGCCGGACTCGGTCTTGAGCCAGCCATAGGCGTTGTGGCCCTTAATCAGGAGCGTGGCGCCCTTGATCCCGGCCTCGTCGCCATCCGACCACTCGACGATCTCGACCTTGTACTTCCGGCGCTCGGCCCAGCGGCCATACATGCGCTGAAGCATGTTGGCCCAGTCCTGGCTCTCGGTGCCGCCGGCGCCGGAATGGACCTCCAGGTAGGTGTCGAAGCCGTCGGCCTCGCCGGAGAGCAGCGTCTCGATCTGGCGCCGCGCGGCCTCCTTCTCGACGGCGCGCACGCCCGCCTCGCCCTCCTGGATGGTGGCCTCGTCGCCCTCCATCTCGCCGAGTTCGATCAGTGTGTGAGCGTCCTCGAGGTCCTGGCTCAGCTTCTTGATCGCGTTGACCGCGTCATCGAGCTGTGTGCGCTCGCGCATGACCTTCTGGGCGGCCTCGGCGTCGTTCCAGAGCTCGGGATTCTCGGAAGCCGCGTTCAGCTCCGCGAGGCGTTTCTCGACGGTATCCCAGTCAAAGATGCCTCCTCAGCAGTCCGATCGACTGCTTGGCGGCATCCGAGAGTTGTTCGATCTCGGCGCGCATCTGGTGTTTCGGGCTCGTGTGTTCGGGGTGTGGGACCGGGTGATACCGGGCCGGCCGGATGGTGTAAACGCCGGGGAGCGAAACCGAGGCCGCGTCGCGCCCCCGGTCGGCGCGCCGGCGCTAGGGGGGCGAGCCCGCACGTGGCTCCGCCTGCTCCCCGGCATCGGTCGTGACGGGAGGCGGATCGGTCCCCTGGGACGCGATGACCCCAGGCAGTGTCGCCGGGCCGACCGGCGCTAGCGGAGGGCGGGGCGGACGTAGTCCGGCGGGCCGATGCGGGCCGGCGCCAGGACGAATTCGCGCGGGCGGTGGCGCTGGTTGAGCGGGCCCTCGCTGAGGCCGTCGCTGAAATACTCGGTTCCGGTCAGGCCGAATCCGCCGCCGTTCATCACGCTCGGCACCGGCACCGCCTCGGGAACGTCCGGGATCGGCCGGCCGGAGCTCGGGCTCGTCGGCAGCACCACGGGGCCGTTCGCGCCGAGATAGAGGGTCTGCGCGGAGGCACCAAGGGTGAACCCGAGACCGATCAGGCCAGCAGCGAGGAGGGTCCGCATCATCAGCACCACGATCAAACTCCGGCGGGCAACCTGAAGACCCGGAGGGACGCGCCCGGGGGCATCTTGCCCCAATCCCACGTTCCTGTCCGTGTCCGTTCGGTCGCGGGAGCGCGACATTCGTCGCTGTCCTGTGGGAAAGCGGCCGCGACGCGCGGCCTCGAGACGTCGACGGCCGGACATCGGCCCGGCCCTGCGACGCGTTCCGGGGGGCTCAGCCCTTGGCGCGGACCACCACCGAACGCTCCTGGAGCGCCGGTTCGCAGGTCGAATAGAATCCGTTCAGCACGGTCGGCCGCGAGCTGCACTCGTAGCCGAGCGTCGGCTCGGGTGCCGGAACCGGGTCGCGGGCGACGATCGGCTTCGGCGCGCAGGCGCCCGCGGAGGCGCTCAGCACCAGGGCGACGGCAAGGGGCAGGCGACGAAGGGTCAGGCGACGCATACGATCCTCGGGCCTCGGCGAACGCACCGCGCGCAGACAGGAAACGCAGCGCGGCATCGCTGGGACCCTGCGGAGCGCGCCGCGCCGTGACAAGCGCATCGGTGCGTTTCGGCAAGCTTTGCGGCCGGCTGTCTCCCGGCCGCAACATCCGGGCCCAAGGTTCGGGCCCGAGATCCAGACGAAGGAGCCTCAGCCGGCCTTCGACAGGGACGCCTCGGGCATCGGCACCACGTTGTGCAGCGTCTTGTCCGAGGTCTCGAAGAAGCGCCGGACGTTGCGCGCCGCCTGCCGGATGCGCTGCTCGTTCTCCACGAGCGCGATGCGGACGTAGTTGTCGCCGTGCTCGCCGAAGCCGATGCCGGGGGCCACCGCCACGTCGGACTTCTCGAGGAGGAGCTTCGAGAATTCGAGGCTGCCCAGCGCCTGGTACTTCTCGGGGATCGGCACCCAGGCGAACATCGAGGCCGACGGGGTCGGGATCTTCCAGCCGGTCTTGCCGAAGGACTCGACCAGCGCGTCGCGGCGCTTCTTGTAGATCCCGCGCATCTCGACGATGCAGTCCTCCGGCCCGTTCAGGGCGGCGGTGGCGGCGACCTGGATCGGCGTGAAGGCGCCGTAATCGAGGTAGGACTTCACGCGGGTGAGCGCGGCGAGCAGGCGCTCGTTGCCCACCGCGAAGCCCATGCGCCAGCCGGCCATGGAGAACGTCTTCGACAGGGACGAGAACTCCACCGTGCAGTCGATGGCGCCCGGGATCTCCAGCACGGAGGGCGGCGGATCGCCGTCGAAGTAGACCTCCGCATAGGCGAGGTCCGACAGGATGATGATCTCGTGGCGCTTCGCGAAGGCGACGAGGTCCCGGTAGAAGTCGAGGCTCGCCACGTAGGCGGTGGGGTTCGAGGGATAGCAGACCACGATCGCCACCGGCTTCGGGATCGAGTGCTGCATCGCCTTCTCCACCGCGGGGAAGAAGGCGGGCGTCGGCTCGGCCGGCACGGACCGGATGACGCCGCCGGCCATGAGGAAGCCGAAGGCGTGGATCGGGTAGCTCGGGTTCGGCACCAGCACCACGTCGCCCGGCGCCGTGATCGCCTGCGCCATGTTGGCGAAGCCCTCCTTCGAACCCAGCGTCGCCACCACCTGGGTGTCGGGGTTCAGGCTCACGCCGAAGCGGCGCTTGTAATAGTTCGCCTGGGCGCGGCGCAGGCCGGCGATGCCCTTCGAGGCGGAGTAGCGGTCGGTGCGCGGACGGCCGGCGGTTTCCACCAGCTTGGCGATGACGTGCTTCGGGGCGTCGAGGTCCGGGTTGCCCATGCCGAGGTCGATGATGTCGGCGCCGTTGGCGCGGGCCTGGGCCTTGATCCGGTTCACCTGCTCGAACACGTAGGGGGGCAGGCGCTTGATGCGGTGGAAGTCGGTCATGGCCTTCACGATGTCCGAGAAAACGAGCGAGAGATACGAATGGGGGCGCGGGGCGGCGAGCGTCACCCGGCGCGAAGCTGTCATCATCCCGAGATGGTGGCGTGGTCTTCTCCGGATGTCCCTCGGGTGGAATCCGGACGTCTTTTGACGGCCTCGCCTGGCGCAGGGCCGTCGCAGAATCCGCACGCTCGCTTCCCGTCTAACAGTTTTGTGCCCCGACGCCGAACGATATCTGGGGGGCCTACGGCTTGGCGGCCTGGGCCGCGCCCTCGGCGGACCGGCCGCGCGCTTCGTTGCGCCCGCGCGCCGCGACGAGCTCCGCCTCCAGGGCCTTGGTGCCCTCGGGCGTCTTGGCCCGGATCGGCCGGGCCGGGGCGGAGACGCCCACCGGCATGAAGTCGTCGCCGCCGCGGCGGGACTGGGCCACGAAGTCCGGCGCCTTGGCGGGCGGCCCGGCCTCGCCGGTGCCGTAGGCGATCCGCATGGGATTCAGGTCGCCGGAACATCCCGCGAGCAGGAGGGCCACGGCGAGGACCGCGACAAACTGAGATTTGTGAAGCCCGGACATGGGAGAAGTCAGCCGTTTTGGAGGCGTGCGCTCTGGCGGAACTCCGCGATGGCGCGTTAATTTGTCGGAAACGAGGCCCCCTCGACCGTACGGCAGGCGTCGTGCGGCCAAAGGTTCGGCCAGACTCGGGGAGAGATGCACGCGTGACGACCGAACGGACGACACCGCTGCCCGACATCGAGGCCCTGTCCCGCAACGCGAGCCTGCTGGTCGAGGAATTCGGCCGGGCCGCGTCGCGCTACATGAAGCCCGTGGGCACGCCGGACGCCCTGCCGGTCGAGGCGGTCGAGCCGCCCGAGGAGGTCAAGGACGTGGTCCGCACCCTCGGCAGCGTCGCCGAGACCTGGCTCGCCGACCCGAAGAAGACCGTCGAGGCGCAGACGAAGCTGAGCGAGGCCTTCATCACCCTCTGGGGCTCGACCTGGCAGCGCCTGCAGGGCGAGAGCGCTCCGCCCGTGGCCGAGCCCGAGCCGAAGGACAACCGCTTCGCCCATGCGGAATGGTCCACCAACCCGATCTTCGACTTCATCAAGCAGAGCTACCTCATCACCTCCCGCTGGGCCGAGGGCCTCGTGGACGAGGCCGAGGGCATCGACGAGCACACCCGGCACAAGGCGCAGTTCTACCTGCGCCAGATCACCGGGGCGCTGTCGCCCTCGAACTTCGTGATGACCAATCCGGAGCTGATCCGGCACACCCTCCAAGAGAACGGCGCCAACCTGGTGCGCGGCATGAAGATGCTCGCCGAGGACATCGAGGCCGGCAAGGGGCAGCTCCGGGTGCGCCAGACCGATCCGGCGGCGGGCTTCGAGGTCGGCGTCAACGTCGCGGTGACGCCGGGCGAGGTCGTCTTCCGAAACGACCTGATGGAGCTGATCCAGTACGCGCCGACCACGGAGACGGTGCTCAAGCGGCCGTTCCTGATCGTGCCGCCCTGGATCAACAAGTTCTACATCTTGGACTTGAACCCCTCGAAGAGCCTGATCGCCTGGATGGTCGGCCAGGGCCTGACGGTGTTCTGCATCTCCTGGGTCAACCCGGATGCGCGCCACGCCGACAAGGATTTCGAGAGCTACATGCGGGAGGGCATCGAGACCGCGATCGATGCGATCGGGGTCGCCACCGGCGAGAACGAGGTCGCGGCGGCGGGCTACTGCGTCGGCGGCACCCTCCTGGCCGTGACCCTGGCGATGCAGGCCGCCACCGGCAACAAGCGCATCAAGAGCGCCACCTTCCTGACCACGCAGGTGGACTTCACCCATGCGGGCGACCTGAAGGTGTTCGCCGACGAGGATCAGATCCGCCTGATCGAGTCGCGGATGCAGAAGCGTGGCTACCTCGAAGGCACCGGCATGGCGACCGCATTCAACATGCTGCGCCCCAACGACCTGATCTGGTCCTACGTGGTCAACAACTACGTCAAGGGCCAGACGCCGATGCCCTTCGACCTGCTGTACTGGAACGCCGATTCCACTCGGATGCCGGCGGCCAACCACTCTTTCTACCTGCGCAACTGCTACCTGAACAACACGCTCGCGCAGGGGAAGATGATCCTCGGCAACGTCCGGCTCGACCTGAAGAAGGTGAAGATCCCGATCTTCAACCTCGCCACCAAGGAGGACCACATCGCGCCCGCCCTGTCGGTGTTCGAGGGCTCCGCGAAGTTCGGCGGACCGGTCGACTACGTGCTCGCCGGCTCGGGCCATATCGCCGGGGTGGTGAACCCGCCGGCCAAGCCGAAATACGGCTTCTGGACCGGAGGGCCGGC